>DAISHM010000252.1:0-2901 GCA_036822535.1 Candidatus Caenarcanales bacterium | reverse complement strand
ATTGCCATTAGTATAGGTGGTGCTGGAGCTGTTTTTTGGATGAGCGTCGCTGGAATTTTAGGTATGTCATCAAAATTTGTAGAATGCTGTCTTGGTATGCTGTATCGCAAACACTCTCATAGTAAAGATTACTTGGGTGGACCTATGTATTATTTAAGTCTAGGTCTTAGTGAAATTAAGGGTTTTAAGCATTTAGGTAAAGCGCTGGCTATTATTTATTCGGTACTATGCATAGGTGGGGTGCTTGGTGGTGGTAACATGCTACAAGTCAATCAGAGCTATCAATTACTAAATAATATTTTAGGGAGCAAATTTAATTTTTTTATGAATAACGCATGGTTATTTGGTTCTATTATGGCTTTTTCGGTGGCTTTAGTAATTATCGGTGGTTTAGAGAGTATCGCTAAGGTTACTGAAAAATTAGTACCTCTTATGGGGCTTATATTCATTGGTTCAGCGATATTTATTATTAGTGTTAATTATCAGGCAATACCTATGGTGTTTTCAGAAATTATAGATACTGCATTTACGGGAAAAGGGATAGAGGGTGGGGTACTCGGTTCTTTAATTACTGGTTTTCAGAGATCAGCATTTTCTAGTGAAGTAGGTTCTGGCTTTACAGCTATAGCCCATGCTTCAGTTAAAACTAGCGAAAAAATTTCTGAAGCCTTTGTCTCTATGTTAGAACCCTTTGTCGATACTATAATAGTTTGTAATGCGACAGCTCTAGTTATACTCATCACGAAAAGTCACTTAACTGAAAATTTAGAGGGAGTTCATTTATGTTCAGCAGCTTTTCGCTCAGTGTCTGACTATTTGCCTTATTTATTATTTATGGCAGTAATTTTATTTGCTTATTCGACTTTAATTAGCTACTCCTATTACGGGCTTAGGGCTTGGTGTTATCTTTTTGGGGATAATGATTATGCAGAATTATCTTTTAAAATAATTTTTCTTAGCTGTATAGTAATAGGTTCAGTAATGCATCTGAAGACCATTCTAGATCTTTCTGACGCTATGTTTTTAGGTATGTGTTTTATTAATTTTCTCGGACTTTATATTATGACTCCTAGAGTAAAAAAGCTACTAAATGATTTTGAATCACGGGCTTATAGCTGACATATATTAAAATGGTGAAAGTAGAATCTTTCTGTGCTTCTCATATACAGCCACTTCTGAGATATTTAATTCTTTGAGTATCGCTTCTAATTTATCGTAATTTTTAGCAAGATCGTGTGCTGCGTGGGCATCACTAGCTATAGTGAAAGTGATCCCCTTATCCCTAGCCATTTTAATTAGATCCAAGTGAGGATACTGTTCACCTATGGGTTTTCTATAACCAGCGGTGCTGATTTCTAAAGATAAATCTTGAGATTTAATAATATCAAGCGTCTCGTGATAGAGTGCGCTTAGATCTACACTAGGAAAGAATTTGAAGATTTTAATTAAATCTAAATGAGCAAGTGAGTCTACTAATCCAGATTTAGCTGTTTCTTGGATGAGGCGATAATATTCTATGTAAAGATCATTAATATCATATTTATCGTATTCACCGATGTAATGCGGATGATCGAAAGGAAAATCAAAGACAAAGTGAACTGAGCCTAAAATAAAATCAAGTTTATCATAATTTTTTTCGACCCAAATCTTTCCAGATGCAGACGTCTCGGGGTCATTATCTAATTCGATACCAGCTCTAAATTTTATATCAGGATTTTTATCTTGGAATTTTTTTAATTCGTCAAAGCTAAATCCAGCCTTATATCTATCATGGTCGGTGAGAGCGACATCGGTCAAACCTATTTCTCTAGCTTTATCTGCCCAAGGCTGTAAAACTTCTTCACGATAATGGAGATCCTCTCTATGCGCTTGAGGATGGTTATGATAATCAAACTTTAGCATGATAAGCTTCTTGGACTAATAATTCCGCATCTGGCATTAGTTTTAAAATGTCTTTTAACTTAATAATAGATGTGTAATTAATACCTAAATCAAACATTCTTGATTCTACAGTCTTAGAAATATCTACTAAACCAATTACTTGAAGTATCTGTGCATCAGCTTCTTCTGATACTCTTCTAATCAGCTTTACTAAGGTATCTGCGTCTTTTACATGATCCTGTACTAAACAAATTTTAGCTCCCTGCTTTAAAGGGCCTTCTATCCATTTAGAGTAGCCGTATTGGCGAGCTTGATTACGGACGTAGAATGAAGTGATTTCCTGACCACGTATATAAGCTAATAAGGCAGTAGTCGAAGGCAGGGAGTAAGTGATAGCAGAACTAGATCCTATAGCTTCTATTTGATCGGAAAGGTTATGTAATATCGCCATGCTCGCAAGAAAAAGCCCTTCAGCAGAAAGAGTTACTTCCTTAACGTCTAATGCTATATCTGCAATTTGACCGTTTGGCATGATGTTATCACGACGGAAAACAGCTGAATTAGCTAACTTCTCTAAAAGGCTTTGCTTAACATCCTCGAAGCGCATAGACACTAACTTAGTATCTAGCTTAAAATCAGGTGTTTGGGAATTATCGTTACTACTCACTTTCGTAAATTGTAGCAAATGGGGCTGAGTGCAAACAGCCCTAAGTAAAAAAAGTCCACATTAAAGATTAAAATGTAATACAATTTATTTTAGGTCTAAAACCCTTTACAAACAATACTTTGTGAATATAACTGCAACTACTAAATCAGAAATGAAGCAGTCTGCTTTACCTTTAGGTACAGTAGCCAATTTTTTGCATATTCATGAAGAAAGACAAAGCACAGAAAATTTAACTAAGCTAAATACTCATGACAGTGTAGAAGGCTTAAAGGAAATAATAGATTCTAATCGAGAGAAATTAGTTTCTTTAAGTCTGGAAAAGAAAGAGCAGGGTCTAGATAAAGAAGAACTAT
>DAISHM010000251.1:0-2906 GCA_036822535.1 Candidatus Caenarcanales bacterium | reverse complement strand
TAAGCGTCCCAGACTGAATTAAAGCAGCAGGTATCTCATTCATATTAAGTAAATAACTAATTTCAAATAATTTATTTAAAGCCATATAAACAAGTAGAGTTCCACCAGTACTTAAAAAAGCTTTCCAGAATTGGACTTTATCTAAATTTAATTCATGAGCACTAACTATCATAACGGAATCAGATTTCTTTCTTAAAGTTAGAGGAATGCCTTTAGAGATAGGTACTGCAAGCCCACTAGTAAGACCAGGTACTATTTCTACTGCGTAACCTGCTAACTGAGCGAGCTGCATTTCCTCCACTCCACGAGCAAAAATAAAGGGATCACCACCTTTTAGACGGGCGACATTCTTTCCTTCTTTTAATTTTTCTAAAATGAGCTCATTAATATGCTCTTGAGTAATATTTTTATCCGCACATTTTTTACCAACATAAATTAGTTCTGGCTTATAAGAAGTCTGGGTTTCAGAAAATAAAAATTCTAAAATCTCATCACTGACTAAATTATCATAGAGAACTATATCTACTGACTTAATTAACCTAAGAGCCTTTAAAGTCAAAAGCTCTGGGTCACCAGGTCCAGCCCCTATTAAAAAGAGTTTATTATTTTTCTGCATTACTCAATTTTTTAAAAGCCCTTTCAGTAAACCAATTAATCAGCTTCATTCTTCGTGGAAAATTTTCTTCTGCGATAATTTTTTTCTGGATTTTTAGACGAAACTCATTTACTATTTCCACTAAATTTTTATATCTTTCCTCTATTAAAGAGCTCAGATCTTCTCTGAGTTTACGTGCTACACTCGGAGCTTTACCATTAGTACTTATCGCGACTTTAATAGAACCACTTTCAATAATACTGGGAACATAAAAATCACAGAATTCTGGCTGGTCAACTGAATTAGCGAGTATCATCTGATCACGACAGCGAGTCGCTATCATGTTATTAATTTCAGGATTATCGGTAGCAGCGATAACCATAAAAGCTGAAAGCTCGTCTCCATAAGCATAATCACGTTCTATAAATTCTATCTTCCTGATATTTGGGAATTCTCCCCTCGCATCTTTAATCTCATCAATAATATGTGGAGCAATTATAGTTATTTTAGCTTCAGTATTTAAAAGCCCCTTAAGCTTCTGAAGAGCGATTAAACCACCACCGATTATCAAAACCTTCTTATTATCAAGCTTTAAGAAAATAGGATATAGAGGATTTTCCATAGATCTGTATCAAAGATTATACGCTATAAATAAAGCCAATAGAACCAAAAGGAATTGTAGAATAGTTTTTCTAAATTTAGTTTCCTGATTTAAATTAGGAACCAGCTCTACCAGAGAAACATAAATAAAATTAGCTGCTGCCATAAGTAGTACATAAGGTACAAAATGATCTAAATAATCCAGACTAAAATGGGTAATTAAAGCAGCAAGGATAGTAGTGCTAGAGCTTAACGCATAGTACATTATCGCCCTTTTACGCGAATAACCACTATTTAGTAAAATCGCGAACTCACTTACTCCATGAGATAACTCATGTAGAGCGACAGTACCAGTAACTACCCAACCCAAAGCAAAAGAATGATGAAATGAACTAGCGATAATCACCCCGTCAGTAATATTATGGATAGCATCTCCCCAGAGTAAAAGCGCGCCAGCAGCACTATGCGAATGTCCATCATGCGTGCATCTACGTCTAAGAATAATTTTATGAACTAACCAAAACAAAACTATACCAGCAACTAGATAAACAGTAGCTTCTCTAAATTCTAAATGCTCAATGATATGTGGCATCAAGTCAAAAAAAGCTGAACCAAGCAATATCCCTAAAGAAAAACTTAGGAAAAGAAAAGAAAGTTTTTGATACTGATCTTTAAAAATACTTAACAGCAAAGCAGAAATAGGTACTATACCTAAACTCACCATAGTGCTTGCTAAAAGAATGTAGAAAAGAGTCACGCTGTAATTGTACAGCACTTTATTTGGCAATCGCTGAAAAAGAATAGAAGCATTGAGATAAAATTAAAATGATGATAATTCGCTCCGAGCTAGAATTAGAAGAGTTCCTAAAAGTGCAGCAAAAGAGCATAATCTTTACGAATGGCTGCTTTGACGTTTTGCACATAGGGCATTTACGCTATTTAAAAGCTTCTAAAGCACTTATGGAGTATGCTGATTTAGTCGTAGGTCTAAATTCCGATGCTAGTATCAAACAGCTAAAAGGCGAAGGAAGACCTATTAATCCTGAACATGAGAGAGCCGAATTACTAGAAGCCCTCAAGCCTGTCGATCACGTAATTATTTTTCATGAAAAAACAGCCTCCAATTTATTATCTAAGCTAAAGCCTAAAATTTATACTAAAGGTGGTGACTATGATTTAACAGATTATGAGAAATGCCCTGAGTTTAAAGTAGCTAAAGAAATTAACTGTAAAGTAGAGCTTATAAACTTTGAATCTGGTTATTCTAGTTCTAAAATTATTAGTCTAATGGAGAAATCTTGAATTACATCTTAGGCTTAGTTCCCAGTCTTTTCTTAATTTTTTTTCTTTTCCATAGTCCAGTACAAGCTAGCATTACTGCTAGTCTCAGCCGTAATCCCATATACTTAGATGAGACCACTGATTTAATAATTAATCTAGATAGCTCTAGTGAAGAGAGTTTACGCTTTCCTCTGCGAACAGATATATACGATGTCGTCGCAAGACAAAGTAGCTCTAATATCACTGTGATTAATAATCGTTTCAATCAAAGTAAAGTGCTTGCTTACACTTTAAAGTTCAAACGCAGTGGGATTTTTACTCTACCTATTAGAGATATAAACAGCGCTACCCCTAACACTTATTTACAGATAAAGGTTTTAGACACTAATCCTCAAAGCAAGATGACTGAATCTAAATTACAGATGGGAAA
>DAISHM010000250.1:0-2913 GCA_036822535.1 Candidatus Caenarcanales bacterium | reverse complement strand
AGCCAAAGAATCAAAGTGAAACTACAAATAAATTCTTAAGTGAAATTATAGACTTTGAGGAAAATGTCTACGACATGACTCGTGAGGTTGCGGGCGTAGCGAAAAGAATTAAAGAACAGGATAAAGAGGAGCCTAATCCAGAGCCTCCTATTTTAAAAGCGATTAAAGAAGTTTATTATCATAAGGTAAACCAGAACTAATTAGTTCATAGCCTGAATGTGCAGCTCCCTTTAGATCAGAAGAATATAGTTTTAGGAATAAGTGGCGGAATCGCTAGTTATAAGTCTGTGGACTTAGTTTCATCATTAAAGAAACTAGGGGCTAATGTCTATGTAGTTCTTAGCGAGTCTGCCGAAAGCTTCGTCTCTAAGCTCAGCTTAGAGGTTATGAGTGCTAATCGTGTTTTCACTAAGGCATCTAAACACACAGTAGAACACTCTTCACATACACCTTTTATAAATCACGCTTACATAGACCATATTCATCTAGCTCAAGTCGCAGATTTAGTTTTAATTGCGCCAGCGACAGCAAACAGCATAGGAAAATTAGCTCATGCCATTAGTGATGATCTAATCTACGACATAGTTTTAGCGACTAAAGCGCCAATACTAGTAGCCCCAGCGATGAATACTAATATGTGGTCACACCCAGGGGTACAGGAAAATATAAAAAAGCTAGAAGATGTTTTTTCCTATAATATAATTCCCCCTGAAGAAGGAATGCTTGCCTGTAATACTCGTGGCATAGGTAGATTAGCTGAAATTGATTCTATACTCACGGCGGTTAAGAAATTATTAGCGGCGAAGACTACTAAGTTACAATTTAACTCAAAGGGGAGAATTGAAAATTTGCTAGATAAAAACTTACTAATAAGCGCAGGTGGCACTAAAGAATATATAGACCCAGTAAGATTCATTTCTAATGATAGTTCAGGAGAAATGGGCTTCGCTCTAGCTCAAGAAGCACTTTATCGTGGAGCTAATGTAATTTTAGTAAGCACTGTGGATTATAGAAAAGACCCTATTAAATCAGCAGTTTTAGATCACCCTAATCTTTTACTTTTAATAGTAAGCTCTGCTGATGAGATGTTAAGAGCTATGGAAGGGAATTTTAATGAATCTATAGATGCTGTGATTATGGCAGCAGCTGTCTCTGATTACAGTCCAGTGAATTACTCTTCTGAAAAAATTAAAAAAAGTTCTTCTGAACCAGCTTTAATGACTCTAGAGCTCAAAGAAAACCCAGATATTATTAAGAGTTTGGCTCAGCATAAGTCCTCACATCAGCTAATGCTAGGTTTTTGCTTAGAATCTGAGGATCTCCTAAATAATGCCAAGAGAAAATTAAAAGAAAAAAATCTAGACATGATAGTCGCTAATGATGTTTCAGCACTAAATGGCTCTGATAGTGCGATCACTATTATTTATCCTCGCTTAGAAAGCAGTGAAGATGAGGATCTAGAAATTATAAGCTTAAGCAAACAAGAGAAAAGCGCAAATGCTGGTCACATATTAGATCATCTAGGTCTGCTTTTAAAGTCTAAATCATTATGAAAAGTATACGTATCTCACTAATTGGCCGGCCTAATGTCGGTAAAAGTACTTTAGTCAATAGACTAGCAGGCAGACAGGTATGCATAGTTGGTGAGAAGGCTGGTATTACAAGAGATAGAAAAGAAGTACATTTCGAATGGGAAGAAACTCCTTTTACCATTTTAGATACTGGAGGTATTACCTTTGATAAGCAAGATCCCTTTGCTGAAGACATTTATAAACAAGCTAGTATTGCTATGGAAAAATCAGATGCAATTATTTTTCTTTTAGATGTTAATACTGGCATTACCGCAGAAGACCAAAGAATTTGTAATATACTCAGAGAAAAGTTTTATGATAGAGTTTACGTCGCTATAAATAAAATTGATAGTGTGGAAAGAGAGCCTTTAATTTATGATTTCTATAAATTAGGCTTTGAGAGACTTTATGGTTTCAGTGCTTTACATGGCTCTGTCGGCTTAAATAATTTACTCAGTGATATAGTAGAAAACTACGGTAAAGGACTGATTGCTAGTGAATTTCAAGAAGAAGAGACTATCAGAATAGCTTTTATCGGTAAACCTAATGTCGGTAAATCTAGTCTCTATAATAAACTTTTAGGAGAAGAACGTTCTATAGTCAGTGATGTAAGTGGTACTACTCGTGATGCGATCAATACTTTCCTGACTAGACATGGTAAACGCTTTGAACTTATAGATACTGCTGGTCTAAGAAGAAAATCTAAAGTCCAAGAAGAAATAGAAAGATATTCTACGATCAGGACTACTCATAGTATTGCTCGCTGTGATGTAGCTGTATTTATTTTAGATAGTACTCAAGACGATATAGTCACAGAGCAGGATCAAAAAATAGCTTCACTAATACAGTCTAAGGGAAAAGCCTGTCTGATTGCGATGAATAAATGGGATATAGTAAACCCTGAAATTAAAAATGACCAAACCAATTTAAAAGCCTTTAAAGAAGAGCTTCTCTTTAAATTACGTTTTATTGACTATGCACCTATAGAATTTATCTCTGCACTAGAAGGAACTAGGACGGATAAAATCTGGACTAAAGCCATAGAAGTTAATGAGCAGCATAAAAGGCGCATAGAGACTAATCTACTAAATAAAGTCCTAAGAGATATTCTTGCTTTACAGCCACCACCAATAGTTAAACAGAAGGCAATTAAAATCAAATACGCGACTCAAATCTCAGTCGCTCCCCCAGAGTTTCTTTTATTTGCAAATTATCCAGAATTAATTCCCCCGACCTTTGTCAGATTCATCGAGAAACAGTTTCGTGAGTATTTTGGCTTTGTTGGTACTCCTATTCTGATAAAATTTAAAGCACAAGAAGAATAAAGCTCAATTGCGTTTAC
>DAISHM010000249.1:0-2919 GCA_036822535.1 Candidatus Caenarcanales bacterium | reverse complement strand
GTGAGGAATTAGCTGCGAGCAGTTTTAATTTAGATATTATTGAGCGTTTTAGTCTGGATCTAAATATTCATTTAGATGATTTAAACTTTATTGTAAAAGGCTCAGAGCTAGCTAGAGCAAGGGTTTTAAAGATAAGTAATTTAATTAAACTGATGCTGAAAGATTTTCTAGTTGAGGCGAAGGATATTTTAGATATTAAGTTTAAGCAAAAAAGTATATATGCTAAATGCCTAGAAGCTTTGCTTAATTTTGATAAAAATATTAGTTTGAAATTATTTGAATTAAGTGAGCTTATAGAAAAGACTCCTGGGATTAATAAGAAGTCAGTAGTTTATGTACAGAGGCTTTCAGAGAGATCTGGGCATATTATCGCAAGAATACTTTTAGGGAAAAATCTTTATGTGGAAAATGATGAAAACTCCTATAAGCAGAGAGTTTTAGCTATTCCATATACTTTTGTGAGCCCTGATTTTCTTTATGTAGCAGAGATGGTAGATTCTTTTTTCGAGAATGCTTCTATTTCTATAGTTACAGATCCAGCTACTGGAGAGCCTAGTATTAAATGGCAGAACGCTAAAGATTTAGCTATAAGTTTAGCCCCAGCTCTTTTTAAAGCAATTAAACATGCAAGTAGACTGAATAAAACTTTTCATTATCAATTAGAAACTACTTTGTTTGGTTCATTAATAGAGGATTTTAGAGATTTACTGAAAAAAGAAATTTCTAACTATGCTAGTGGTGAGCAGCTTTCATTAGATTTAGTCGCAGGGAAGAGGAAGTATTACGAAGAGCTCATTTTAAGTGCAGCTGAACTGGGTTTAGAGGTATATCAGCTAGAGGATGAGCTAGAGATGCGTCTTCTCAGACAAACTAATTTAGATAAGCTTAGCTTAGTTATCGAGATACTTTCTACATATAGAGAAGCTGAAAAAGATACTGCTAGCCTAGCTTTAATAAAGCAGTTAAGCTTAGAAACCTTTCTAGAATTGCTTAATAAATTCAATGAGCTTAAGAATAATTTAGATTTGAAAGCTGCTGATAGAGCAAAGACTTTCAGTGACTTAGTAAAAGAGAAATTTATAAATTTAGGTCTAGAAAATAGCCTTATTAAAACTTTTATTGAAGATAAATTTAGATACCTAGAGTCTAGTATTTATAAGGAGCTTTTAGCTTCCGAGTCTCATATTCAGCTAAGTGTAGAAACTGATAAATCCATAGAGGCTGATTACTATTTTAATTTTACGGTAGCTCCGTCTAGGATAGACTTTGGTAAAAATGTCGTAGCTTCGGTGACTAATTTAATGGGCAGAATTTTAGGTGCTGATGATAAAGAGTCTTTGAGCATCGGAAAAGCTTATATAGATTTAGTTAGTGAGACTAATAATTCATTTTTTGATTCTAGTGCTAGTGCAGGTTCTGCTAAGGTTATAGAAAATACTTGTAGGGCTATACAGTATTCTAAGGCTATTAGCTTCCAAGGAGTCTTTCAGAGCTTCGATATAGATGGCTATCAAGTCAGAGATACTATTTACTCTAGAGATAATGCGAAGGTAGGTAGCCATATTATGGAGCATGGTACTATGGCTTCGACTGGTTACTGCATTACTTAAGAGCCATTATTTATTTTACATGCCCTAAATGATTCGAAGCCTGAACATAGACAGGGAGCTTTTTTCGCAGAGTTAATAAAATTTTCACGTATAGTTAATGAGACTGGTATATTTCAGCGAATTAGCATTATGAATAAGGCTATAGAAGCTGCTAATCATCGTAGTTCTTTAAATAAGTCTTATGCAGATATAGTTATAGCTTTAAATGCTTCGTATAAAGGAAATGTTTCTGATGAAAGATAGAATGCTAATCAGTATTTAATGGCTCTTTTATTAAAGCAGAAGCGCTTTATAAAAAATACTTCGCTTGCAGAGATAGAAGAGTTTTACGCAGAGCAAATCGAAGCTCATGAGTTACCTAAAGAAATTAGAATCTTTGACCCTTATGTAGACCCAGATATATTTATGTCTGGTGAATTTAAAAATATTGCAGATGAGACTTTAGATAAGCTAAGTATGCAATTAATTAATTTAGAGCAGCCTTTAAACCGTGAACAAATCATCGCTTCATTAATGACTTACGGCTCACAGATAGAGAAATGGCCTTTAATTAAGAGGAATTTAGAGAGATATGATGAAAGTAATGCAGCTCAGCTAATTAGTAATCTCCGTGAAATCAGCTCTGAGATTAAGTATTTAGAGACGTATAAAAAAGGCTTTTATAAAAATCCTCTTTTAGCTTATCAGGGAGTTGATGTAATCCAGTTAAATTCTGATCATAGTGAATTAGTGACTCTAATGACTAATTTAGTGAAGTTAAGAACATTAATGCAGATGAAGAATCCAGATTCTTTATTGATATTAATTGATAATCCGCAGCAGGCTAAGAAGCCTTTTCTGGATTATGATAGCACTAAAGAGTGGTTAGCTTTAGGTGGCATAGTAGCTAGTCACATGGTTGCAGCTAAAGTTTATGAGCGATGGGCTGATGAAGTGGATGAAGAAGCGACTTTCGCTAAGCTGAATTTATAATATATGCTTCAAAAATCTTTAGAGGGTAAAGAAGCTGATATTTACCAGACTTTCTTTAATGAGACTAAAAAATATTTAGATTTGAAAAAAGATATTTTAAGACAGAAATATTTATCTGCGAAGAAAAGCTCTGTCTCCATAAAGGTCTTAGAACGTTATGATCATAGTATCTGTACTCTGACTAGTTTAGCTAATATGCCAGACTTGGATTTAAATGATGATGCTTATTGGAATCATCATTTGAGCTTTGATTTATGGTTAGTGCTTGGTGGGCGCTGGGTTCTAAATGGTGAGTCTAAGGAAAATATTCGCTATGTCTCTTCTTTATATAAAGACT
>DAISHM010000248.1:0-2920 GCA_036822535.1 Candidatus Caenarcanales bacterium | reverse complement strand
ACTATTCGGTTCGAGAGAATCTGAAATCCCAGAAACTATTAAGGGATATGTTAAGAGTCTTGGTCTTAGCCATATCTTTGCAGCATCAGGTTTTCATCTAGTATTAATCGCTGGAGTCTTTCAATTTATTTTTTCTAGATGCCGTATAGCTACTAAGCCAGAGTCCGTATTAATTATTTTCATCAGCTTAGTTTACTCTGCTCTAGCGGGTTTTAGTCCTTCGATAAATAGAGCATTTATTTGTCTTATAGGATTTTACTTAGCTAAATTTTCAAATCGTAAATTAGATAGCATTAAATTGCTGACTATTTTAGCTGGCCTCGTAATTTTTATAGATCCGTACACTATTCTAGATCTAGGTTTTCAATTAAGCTATTTAGCGACACTAGCGATTCTGCTCTGGGTAAAACCACTTACTAATCGCTTAGATGAATATAACTTACTTAAAAATAACGCAATTATCAAATATTTCCAAGAAAGCTTAATACTCTCAATCGCTGTACAGAGCTTAGTAGCGCCACTCATTATTTACTACTTTAAAACTTTTCCAATCTGGAGCATACTAGCAAATTTGATTTTTACACCTTTATTATCACTAGTTATCATTAGCGGTCTTTTTGGTTTAAATATACTTAGCTCCCCGCTTTTAGATTTTAGTTTAACTCTATTTAAATTAAGTGAGCATTTACCTCTTAGAGACTACCATCTCGAATTTTCTTTTCCCAGTATGATAATCATGCTGATTTTAATTAATCTTTTACTGGGGATATTCTGTTTTAAAAACTTTTTAACAAATAAAACACTGAAAACATCTCTAGCATTAAGTCTTAGCTTAATTTTATTTGCAAAGATTTTACCAGCTTACGGCTCTTATGAATTTTATACTCGCAATGCTCATTTTGATAGCTTTATTCAAAGTCAAATTCAAGAAATGAATACTAAAAATCTTAAGTATAAATATTTCTCAAAAGCTGGACTAGAAGGTTTAATTATCTTAGATTTAAATTCTTTAGCTGCCTTAAAAGGTTTAGATAAAGAGCTACATGAAATAAATTTACAAGTTCTTCCTAAATTAACAGCAAGTTCCATCTATTTAGAAAGTCTCTGCCGCTATTTAAAGCCACAATTCATAATAATTTCAAGTAAAAGTAAATCACCTAAAATCTGGAAGAACTTAGACTACTTAAAAGATAAAAGCCACGTAATTTTTAATGATGGTAAATTAGTAGTTTCTGACAATAAATACTGGAGAATATATAATTAAGAAAGCCTATATGAAGCATTTAGAAAGTATTTGTATAGATTTTGGTGGCACGAACACTAGAATAGCCCATTTCACAGAAGATAGAATAGTTAAATTAATTGAATTCGCGACTCCTAAACGCCCAGAGGATTTCATTGAGGAATTCTCTAATAAAATTAAAGCTATAAAACTAGATCAAGTCCTAGCTGCTGCGGTCGGTGCCTGTGGTTTCTGGGACAAAGACTGCATTTTAAGACAGAGCATTAATTTACCTAACTACATTAATTTTCCTCTATGGGAAAAAGTCTCAGAGATTATTGAAAAACCAGTCTTAGTTAAAAGCGATGTAGAACTAGCTGTAATGGGAGAAGCGATTTATGGTCTCGCTAATGAATTCAATCCAGTACTTTACATAAATATGGGGACTGGCTTTAGTGGAGCATTATTTAAAGATGACGAGATTTTCTCTACAGACTTCTCTCCTACACTAAGACTAGAGTACTTAGTTCAGCCAGAATATATCAGAGACGATAGTTTAGATGAAGATGAGTCTGAATATGACGAAGAAACTAAGGCTAAAAGATCTATAACCCTCTTATCATCTACGCTAATTAACCTATCTTTTATTCTTTCCCCGCAAATTATATCAATCGGAGGAGGTAAAGTAACCGATGAACGTTGGTCTAATATAATTAAACCTGCGATAGATAAGGCTTTAGTCTATTTAGATGAGAATCTGACTTATAAAATTCAAATTAGACGCTCACTTACTAAATACCCTGCTTTATACGGCGCAAACGAGCTTGTGAAAAGGAATCTAAAGAAATTAAGACCAGCTTTACTTAGATAAAAACACTTTAGCTAAATTTAAAAGATGAGATACACTAAACTAAAAAAAATATTTTTACTAAGCTTGCTAATATTAGTCTCTTTATCAGCAGTTAAGAATGTTTTAGCTGTAAGTCTTTTACAGGATGGTGGACTTAAAAGCACTACCCTAACTGCTTCTCCACGAGGTTTTTATGAGACCTACCAAGCAAGAAACGTAGGAGATGTTATCACAGTCAGAATAGTAGAGAATATAGATGTGCTTAAACGTAATGAAATTCGTTTAAAGAGAGATAATGATTTAGATGCTAATTTTGCCTTTACTCAAGGCATGACAGCTACTAGTACAGCGACCCCTGCTGATAATGACATCACTTCGATGATTACTAGTTTTACTTTCCCTGGACAGTATAGAAGAGATTCAGATCGTTCGATTAACGTAAATAGTGATGATACTTTCACGACTTTAGTCTCTGCCTTAGTCGTAGAAGTAGATACACAGAGCAATAATATGGTCGTAGAAGGTAGCAGGCAGATAGTAATCGAAGGACAGACTAAAAGCCTTTATGTAAGAGGGGTTATAAACCCACAGGATATAGATTCTAATAATGAAATTCATAGCTATAAATTAGAGAATGCTCAGATCAAAATCATTGGTACAAGTTCACTTGATAAAGAAAGAGATGGTGGTGTGCTGTACAATATATTTAAATTTTTGATTTAAGTTAAAACCCTCTTAGATAATAGCTGCAAGCATAGTTTTTGCTATCATTAATAAATATATGTCAAAAAAAATACCAGTCTGGTTAATAGTTCTACTGAGTTTAGTCGCTATTTTCTTTTTTATTG
>DAISHM010000247.1:0-2936 GCA_036822535.1 Candidatus Caenarcanales bacterium | reverse complement strand
GATAAAGAAACACAATATCAAACAGCTAACCCAAAAATCTTTGCTGGTGTGGATATTGTTAGAGGTTCTGATTTAGTTGTCACCTCAATTTATGAAGGTAGAAATGCAGCAGAAGCAATAAAAAGAAAACTCTTAACTATTTATTTATAAATAAATGGAAAATGTATACTACATTAAAAATATAGGTTGCGTTTTGAATACTAAAAAACTGAATTATACTAACATTGTTTTCCTAAGTGGAATTGCTTTAATCTCGATACTCGGAACCGTTTACTGGGTAAAATCAGGGGCCTTTAATCTAAATACGATTATTTTGATGGCCTTTATGTATACAGCTGTACAGCTCAGTATCACGGCTGGTTATCACCGTCTATTTTCTCATAAATCATTTGAAGCACACCCGATAGTAAAAGCTCTTTTACTAATTTTTGGGGCCGCAGCCTTTCAGGGTACTGCTCTTAAATGGTCACAAGATCACCGCCGTCACCACCGTTTTATTGATGATGTGGAGAAAGACCCTTATAGTATTAATAAAGGTTTCTGGTGGGCTCATATAGGATGGCTTTTCTATGAAGGTACTAGAGATTATAATCCAGAAGAAGTACCGGATTTAGTTAAAGATAAAATGGTTTCATTACAGTTTAAATACTATCTACGTTTAGGCTTCTTAGTAGGTTTTATTCTTCCTACTTTAGTTTCATTTATTTTCTGGCATGATCTTTTAGGTGGCTTTGTTGTAGCTTCTGCTTTAAGACTTACACTAAATTATCACTCTACATTTTTTATTAATTCATTAGCTCATACTCTAGGTAAACAGAATTTCTCAGATGAGCATAGTTCTAGAGATAACTTAATCACTGCGATTCTTACTTTCGGTGAAGGCTATCATAATTTCCACCATGAATTCCCTTCAGATTATAGAAATGGCATTCACTTTTATGACTTTGACCCGACTAAATGGTTAATTTATGGTTTATCTAAGCTTCGTTTAGCTAAAGATTTAAAAGAAGCTGATAGAGATTTAATTATTAGAAAGCAGGCAGCGATGATGACTAAAAATTTCCGTAGTATATTTGGCGGGAAATTATCAGCTAGAGAGCATTTCATGATAAGGATAGTATCTAAGCTTTCTTCTAACGTAGAAGATCAGTTCTCTAAATTAAAGCAGCTTAAGAAAAATAGAATTATCTCTGTATCACTAAATGAGCAAAGTATTATTGCTAAAGAGATACAAAAAGCGCAGAGAGAATTTAAGTTAAGCTGTAAGCTTTTAAGTAAGATTATTAATCGTTTTGAACAGCAGTTTGCCGCTAAATAAAAAAGAGAAGCTTATTATTGGTCGCAGTGAGCATTTAGCTCTACCAGAGTTTGGTTTCAAACGCTTAAAAGCTAAGATTGATACTGGAGCTTATACCTCTTCTATACATTGCCATAAAATCGAAGTTAGCCCTTCTAAGAAAGATGAAAATGAACTTGTTTTAAAATTTGAGCTTTTAGATCCCAGTCACCCTCTTTATACGAAGAAAGTTCTTAAAGTAAAAGAGTTTAAGCAAAAAATGATAAAAAGCTCAAATGGTACATCACGTTTAAGTTATGTAATTAAGACAGAAGTAGAGATATTTGGAAAAACTTATAAAACAGATTTCTCTTTAAATGATCGCAGTGAGATGAAATATCCGATTCTTTTAGGTAGGAAATTTTTAAAAAAAGGTTTTCTAGTAGATGTTAATTCTTATGATTTATCGCTAAAATCTAAAAAAAAGAAAAAGAAAAAATGAAGATCGCCATTTTATCTCGAAAAAAAAGCCTCTATTCGACACAGAGCTTAAAAGCTGCTGCCGAAAAGCGTGGTCACCAAGTATTAATTATTGATCATACTAAATGCTGTTTAGTAATGGAAAGCGATATAGCTCAAATTTATTATCATGGAAACTCACTCAGAGACGTAGATGCCATAATTCCCCGTATTGGTGCTTCAGTAACTATGTTTGGTACTGCGGTAGTAAGACAGTTTGAAATGCAAGGTATCTTAAGTACCGCTTCTGCAAGTGCAATTGAGCTATCTCGTGATAAATTAAAATCACAGCAAGCTTTCTCTATGAATAATCTAGGGATACCTAAAACCGTATTCGCTAAATTTCCGAAGAAACAAGAGATACCCGAATTAATTAGTAAGGTAGGCGGCACTCCTTTAGTCGTGAAGCTGCTAGAAGGCACTCAGGGACTAGGTGTAGTACTCGCTGAAACTAAAGCTGCGGCTAAATCGGTTATAGAAGCATTTTCCTCATTAAAAACGAATATTTTAGTTCAAGAGTTTATAAAAGAAGCTGCTGGTGCAGATATTCGCGCGATAGTGATTAATGGAAAATTAATTGCAGCGATGAAAAGACAGGGTGCTGAAGGTGAATTCAGATCTAATCTTCATCAGGGTGGCACTTGCACAGCAGTAAATCTAAATGCGGAAGAAGAAGAAGCTGCGATTAAAGCTGCCGCTGCCTTAAATTTAAAAGTCGCTGGGGTAGACATGTTAAGGTCTAACCGCGGCCCCTTAATTATGGAAGTAAATTCTTCACCTGGCTTAGAAGGCATAGAGAACTCTACTGGAGTAGATGTTGCAGCTGAGATTATAAAATATTTAGAGCTTAGTCATCTATCTTCTCAAAAGCTGACCAATTCCCTCAGTAATCATTTGGTTCACTAGTTTATCAGTCGAATTATTATTAGTCTCAGAGCCACTTAAAATATCTTTAAAAGCACCTTTCACTGTACTCACTATACTATTAACAGTTCTGTCTACAGGCGTATCTAAAGCAGCATTATAGGTACTTATGAGATCTTTAGATAAATCACTAAGTGGCATAGATAGCGTAGATAGTGGCGGAGAGAATTTTACCTCTGCATTTTTATTTGATTTATCTTTAGCTAAACTAGCCTCG
>DAISHM010000246.1:0-2944 GCA_036822535.1 Candidatus Caenarcanales bacterium | reverse complement strand
ATTAGATTTGTTTTGTGTCATGTTTCTGGTTTTTTCATATAAATAATTATATCACAATATTCTTTTGTTGATATATATATATTTTTTATTATTAAAATATCTATGATATCATCTGAATTATTTATTTTTAAGCTCAGTTCTTTTAAGTTACTGTGCGCTAATGCAAATAAATTAGCTGAATCATGCAGATAGGAATTACTGATTTGCAATAGTTTTTTAAGTTCATTTTTATTAATATCTTTAGACATATTTTTAAAACTTTTTAAATTTGAAAATGAAGAAACCCTGAATGAGACTGAGAAAGAGCAGGCTAAGTATAGAAAAACTAATGTAAATAAAATGTCCGAAGCTATTAAAGCTAATCTCGGAAAGGATTTTATATAGAATAGAATGAGCAAGTGGTAAGAGGCTTAGACTGCTTAATAATAAAATTGCATAAAAGAAAATGTTTAAGCTGATTTGCTCTCGCTGTGGCATTATTAAAACCAGTGGTGAAAAAGTTTTTACTAGAATTATTAGTAATATACTGCTAAGAAAGCTGATAATAAAGATAAACTGAGCGATGCTATCTACGAAAGCTAGTATAAGAGCTGGAAAATAGCCATAAAGATTTAAAATTGCAGTCCAGCTTTCTATAAGCATATCTTCGTGATTATAAAAGAAAGAGAAGATGGGGTCATCATTATTTAGTATGTTTATAATTCCCTCACTGATAATTCTAAAAGCTTTAAAAATCCAATCCCAGAGAACTTCTAGAAGAATTAAAAGACTAAGCTGTACTAAGCTATGCCTAAATACTTTATCGAAGCCTATTTCGCTATTATCTTTTTGAGTTTTATTAATTAGTACATTAAGGATTTTAAACATAATAATTAAGATAAATAAGCTTAGTGAAAGCTTTTTTAGGAAAAGAAAAATTTCTTGAATAATGCTAAGTGAAAAGACTCGATTAATTAAGCTTAAAGGATTATTTGCTGAACTCATTTCTAGATCTTGATTTAGAAAATTCACACAGTCTATATGTGCTTTAAGATTACTATTTAAAATCTCTTCGCTAGTCTTACGTCTTTGATATTCTAAAAAACCGATGAAAGTATCTTTTAGTGCATTATTTACACCATCTTGGACTTGGTATTTTACATTAATAAAACCATCAGCTAAACCAATAATTTTATTAGCAGCAGCGAGCGTAAAAGTCCTCTCTAGAGTCTGCTTACTTAGTTCTGTAGAGCGTAAAATATGATCCTCTGGGTTTTCTAAAGCTGCAAGTGGGCTACTGCCTGTATGAAAATGAATTAGCCTATTCTCTACTTCAGGATATTGATTTACCTGACTATCTGCGATTTTGATAATATCGCCGAGCTTGAAAGCTAATCCAGGGTTGAGACTTAATGCTAAAGCTATAAATAAATGAATTAAAATCTTCATGTTAATTCTCTTTTATATTTAAAATTTCTGTGATCTTTTGACTATCTGTATTAATCACTAATTCGATAATTAGTTTTCTTAAAAGCCTAGTTTTTGCTTCATCCTTACTCTCTAGGCTTTTATCTATTTCTGCACCGTAGCAGATTACCTTTATAAGATGGTTTTCTAGATTTTCAGAATAAATTTTATCTATTTGAAAACCACTTTCTAAGCCATTTTTATAGCGTTTCTCTAATTCTATAGTTAGGTATTCATCGAAAAAGCTTAGTTCTGTATTCTCTTTTAGCCATTTAAATGAATCATCATAATTAATTTCGTTAAGTGAAAATAATTTATCTAAATAAATACCTAAAAATTCTTCTAGCTGAAAATTATTAGCATTGCTGCTTTTAGTCTCTAGAATTGAACTTTTACTAAAAATACTATTTTCTATCGAAATCCTATTTTTAGCATCTAGGCTTAGAGCTGCTTTATGTAATTCTAATCCCGAAAATATCAGTGCTAAAGCTAAAAATATATTTAGAGCTAAGGAAATTTTAGTAAAACTCTCTAAGTAAAAGAGTCTTAATGCTATTCGAATCAATTCATTTTCCTCCAAATCCTTTTTATAGTGCGTAAAGCCGCTTCCTGATCAGCTTCTTTTTTAGCCTTTTCGCTAAGTCTCAGTTCAGCTCCTCTAATAGCTGCTAATTCTTCTTTAAAAATTATTTCTCGCTGCTTCACTAATTCAGCATTAGAGCTAAATAGTATTAATTCCTCTGCTTTAGTGTCGAATTTTATTAAAGCTGAAAATTTACTAGTCTTTAATAGAGCAGTTCCTCTATCTTTAATTTCATGAGATTCTAAAAGCTGAATTTCTCTTTCATTTAAATTCAGATGGCTACTGAGTTCTCGCTTATCTTCATTTTCCTTACACTGAAAAATAAAGCTGCTAGCGGCAGATGAATGAATATCACGAGTGAGATCAGAAGGTTTCTGTGAAATAGTCCATAGCCCTATATTCATCGCTCTACCAGTTCTTGCTAGTCTACTGATAAGCTTTTTACTTAAAGGGTTTTCTTCTTCATAAATTAATTTCCAAGCTTCATCTATGATTAGATATATAGTGAAATTCTCATGCTGAGCAGCATACTCTATTTGTTTGAAGATTTCTTCTAGATGGAAATTACAGAGAGATTGATTTTTCTCTATATTATAAAAATTAATTAGGCTGATTTTTTCTTGAAAGAGTTTTATACTCTGCTTTTTATCTTCACTAAAATTAAATATATCTGCGTTTAAATAGCGGCAGAAAAACTCCCAGCCGAGTAAAGTGCTATCTAAAATTATAAATTTAGCTAAAGGGTTAAAATCTCTTTTTAGTAAAAGCTTCACTGCTAGAGACTTACCAGAGCCAGAATCACCGATAAAATTTACTGATTTATTATTACAATAATAGAAATCCTCAGGGTTAAAATGCACTATTGATTTATCATCTAATTTATAGCCGATAAGCGCCCCAGATTTCATGCAGCTA
>DAISHM010000245.1:0-2948 GCA_036822535.1 Candidatus Caenarcanales bacterium | reverse complement strand
TGTATCACTTATTACTTGAATCTTTAGCTTCTTTTGTTGTTTTTTAAGTTAATGATTAATTTTCAGAGCATATTTGGTTTATCTTTTTTGAATAAGATGATATTCTACCACCTCCAGATCTCACCACCTTCGCAATGGGGGAAGAAGATGATTCCATAACTAATTTTGATGACAATAAAAGTATTATAGGTACTGCTGAAGCTGATATCATCGATAATTATGGCAATAAGTCTTCCATAAGTGCAGGTAAAGGAAACGATGATATTTATAATGTCTCAAATGAAAGTTCTATTAAGTCTGGAGAAGGAGATGATTTCATTAATAGTTATGGCACTAATAATAAAATAAACTCAGGTAGTGGTGATGATTATATACATAGCCAGGGTAAAAATAATGATATTAAAGCTGGCATGGGAAATGACAGAATCTACCTAGCGAGTGACTCTGCAGGATCAAAAGTCAATGCTGGCAGGGGAGATGACACTATCGAATTAGACGAACAGATATCTGGGTCTATATCAATAAAGGGTGGCAGAGGGAACGATACGCTATTAATAAATGGGGATGAGGATGATTATCAAAAAGGGATAAATGCCGAGACTGGGGAAATTACCTATACACACAAGACATTAGGCAGTTCCATAAAAGTGGATCAAGATATAGAAAATGTTAGGTTCCAGAGAGGAAATTAATCATTGCTTCTATTAATCTTCCATTCGCCACACGATCAAAACCAGCAAACATAGGACTAGTATTAATTTCAAGTAAATTAAAACTCGAAGTCTTTTTAGAGAATTTAAGATCTGCTGCTGAAAAATCTAATCCTAGACACTGATTGAGCTCATCAAGCTTAGTGATTAAATTTAAATCATTTTCAACTAATCTCATAGAATTGGCCTCATTACTTTCTCGATAATCAAGTACTGTAGAATTAATTTCAAAACTAAAAAAATCTTTACCAATCTTAAAAACTCTGAGTTCAGGATAATCTAAAAGACTCTGACATATCATCGGTGCTCTAGTAACCTGTTCTTTATAGACAGTCTCATCAAATTTACTTAACTCTTTAGTATAATCTCCTCCAGAAACTGGCTTTCTAATCATTTTTTCTTTATCAGTTAATAAATTTAAATCCTTTATAGAATTACTTACATAAGTATCTGGTATTGAGATACCTAATCTATGAGCTAAATCCAATACATAAATTTTCTGAAAGAATGGTGCTGAGAGTAAACTACGGTTAAACACTCTCACTTCTGGATTAGCTAATGTCCAAGCAGAAAAGACCTGTTTCCAAGTGCGTGCAAGTTCATTATCATATGGATTTTTAGTATCCAAATATTGAAAAACATCTGTGCGCATGAAAATTGCAGTAGCATCAAAAACCTGATCATTTAAAAGTAAATGATTCTTTTTTAAATCGTAATGAAATTTATGAGAACTATTGTCTCCGAAGAGAATTACTTTAATTGCTAGACCACGCTCACTTAACAGCGTAATCAAACGAATTAAATTAAAATCCTTTTCCCCACCGATTACTGCTATCTTTCTCATGATATTAGAGCATCATCTGCATATGATACTAAGTAATATTCCCGAATATTTGCCAGAATAGTTACAGAGATAAATGTCACTTAATAAATCCACTATCAATTTCCTAACTGACTTCGGCTTAGCCCTGCATAAACACGGTCTAGCTGCACATAACTTAGAAAGTGTGATGACCAATATCGCTAAAGCAGTGCATATTAAGATAGATGTCTTTTCTACTCCGACACTACTCTTACTATCTCTAGAAGATGAGTCCGGTAACAGATGTCAAATCGCTAAACGTCTTAAACCTGGAGATGTAAATCTAGACAGACTTTCACTTTTAGATGAATTAGGTGATAAATTAATTGCTCAAGAAATAGATTTAGAATCAGCTCATAGACGCTTAAATGCTATTAATCGAAAAAAATCTAATTACCCACTCTATTTAAAAACTCTATCTTACGGGATAGTCTCTCTAGCCGTCAGCATTATATTCTCTGCTAATTATTTAGAAATCATGGCTTCCTTTACTGGTGGTTTAATAGTCGGCTTAATTAGTAATTATTTAGTAAAAATATTTAAGACAGAAAGATTTTTAGAATTTTTATTAGCATTTTGCATCGCTTTTCTCAGTCACATAGCATTTTCACTAATCTCTAAATTAAATCCAGGACTGAGTTTCAATAGCAATCTAGTAAACATCTCTGCATTAATATATTTAGTACCCGGGGTAAGCCTCACTGTGTCTATGACAGAGCTCGCTACAGAAAATTTAGTTTCTGGGACCGCTAGGCTCATGGGAGCGATTATGGTTTTATTAAAATTAGTTTTCGGACTAATTATGGGGATATTTGCAGCACAGTTAATTTACAGTAACCCCATCCCTGAACTTCAAGCAAGCTCAATGAGTTATAGTTTTCTGTACATTAGCTTAGCTATCATCTCAGCTTCTCTAGCTTTTACTTTTTTACTAGAAGCTAGATTTAGAGACATTAAATGGATAAGTCTTTCTTCTTTTCTTGGCTTTGGTACATTTAAATTATGTACGCTTTATCTAAGTGACCCATTTGCACCAACTTTCATCGCGGCACTTACTGTAGGCTTAGCTGCTAGTCTATACGCACGCTATTTAAAGCACCCAGCTATCACTATTTTGCTACCAGGCATTACTCTTTTAGTACCTGGGAGCATGGGTTTAAAAGGACTGAGCCTAGTGCTAGGTAATGATACTATTCTAGGACTCAGTTTATTAGTAAAAGTTTTTTTTACAGGAATAGCTATAGTTGCAGGTTTGCTACTAGCAAATATATTAATTCCCCCTAAGCGTAGTCTATAATTAGTGAAGTGCTGCACCTAAACATAGATACTTTAATAAAAAATCTTGAGAAACGCCTCTCTGAACATCGTTTCAAACA
>DAISHM010000244.1:0-2952 GCA_036822535.1 Candidatus Caenarcanales bacterium | reverse complement strand
AGTACTCACCATGTCTAATTCCCTGGTGGAAATTTTAAACCCACTTTTAAACCCTAAACTCTCACGCTAAATTTGATAGAATGTGCATTTGGTGTCAAATCATATATTAGAAAAAAGTCAAAGCCTCTCAAATAAACTGTTAGAGAGAAGATGGCGTGAAATATTTAAATATAACAGCGAATCAGATCTACGTGAAATTCTTTTAGATAAGAGTAGCAGAGAGAACATCGATCTCTACACCAATAATATAGAGAATTACATAGGTACCGCTAAAATCCCAATTGGGGTAGCTGGGCCTTTATTAGTCAATGGTAATTACGCTAAAAATAAATACTTAGTACCACTTGCCACTACAGAAGGAGCTTTAGTAGCATCTTACAATCGTGGTGCAAAAGTTACTCATTTATCTGGAGGGATTAATACCTGTATAGTAGATGAAGGAGTCACACGGTCACCAGCATTTAAATTTGAGAATCTAGTAAATCTGCAAAACTTTTGCAGGTGGTTAGATACACAAAAATTAAGAATCAAAGATATCGCAAAAGCCACTAGTAATCACTGCCTTTTAATTGACTTGGCGTAGTGGTACTACTCATTTACATAATTTATTAAGCCTAGATTCACAATTTGCATATTACAGAACTTTTGATGCTCTTTTTCCAAAAGCCTCAATATTACTAGCTTGTACACAGAGTTTATTTGAAACCATATTACCTAAAACTCGTTTAATTGATAATGTAAGCCTGAGTACAGATAGTCCTCAGGAATATGTTTAAAAAAGTTCAAAATGTTTCTAGACTACAAGAATTAAGTGATGATGAATTAAATGAATGCATCTTTTCACAGTATAAAAAACTATTGAATGCTTATAGGAAGCAGAAAAATTTAATTCAGAAAAATAATTTATGTGAAATTTATTTCCAAGATTTAGTAAAAGATCCTATTTATACCATTCAGAAAACTTATAAACAGCTAGGTTTAGATCTCAGTGAAGATTTTCATCAAAGCCTTAGCCAGTATTTATCTAGCCTTAAATCATATAAGCGTAATGAGTTTTCACTAGACTCTGAGATTAAAGCTAGAATTGAGAAAGAGTGGATGCTAGTGTAGTATAGAATAATAAGCCTCTGTGATAAAAGAAAAATCTAATCTGATAAATAGCCTAATAAGTTCTGCCAAAGAGGCCGGAGATTTACAGTTAAAATATTTCAGGAAATTTGACGAGCTTGCTCCTGAAGAGAAAAGCCACCAAGACTTTGTAACTATTGTAGATAAAAAATCAGAAGAGCTGATAATGAAGCACTTACAGAAAGATTTCCCTGACTATGGTTTCATTGGTGAGGAATCTGGAATGATTAATCCGAGTGCTACTAAAAAATTTATCATCGATCCTTTAGACGGTACAGTTAATTTCATGAAAGGCTTGCCTTTTTTCTGTGTATCCATCGCCCTCGCTGATTTCAGTAAAGAGAAGGAGCTCCTAGATATATCTCAAATAGAAGCAGCCTTAATATTCGCCCCAGTCTTTAATGAAGTTTTTCATGCAGAAAAGAATCAGGGAGCCTTTTTCAATGATACATTAATTAATTTTGATAACTCAATCAATAAAATCTTGTGCAGTATTGGAAATAAAAATTTTCAGAATCATCTTCTAGATAAAAATTTTCACAGTCTCTTAGAAGAGATCACCCATAAACGTTTTTTTGGAGCTGCGGCTCTAGAATTAGCTTATGTAGCGATTCAGCGAATAGATACCTTCGTACATATGTCTCTGAATAATTGGGATATGGCAGCAGCAGCATTAATTCTAAAAGAATCTGGTGCTCAAGTATTTAATCACGAGAGAAATTCTGAGATATTTAGGACTAAAAGTATAATTGCTTATTAGATAAATGCTGACTTTAGAACAGATTAATCTCTTAAAGGCGATTGACGAGTATGGCAGTATCAATACTGCTGCCGAAAAACTTTTTATTTCTAAATCAGGGATTAGTACTGCGATAAAAAGTATAGAACATAAATTAGGATTTTCACTTCTAGACAGAGCATCATATAGAGCTAAACTTAGTTACCGAGCAAAGATGCTTTTAGAAAAAGCTGAACCACTATGCCGCATGCAGGATGATTTTCAGAATTTCATTAAGCTTTTAGGTGAGAACATTGAATCTCATATAAAGCTGAGCTGGACTCTGATGTATCCTTTATCTAAGCTAAATCCTGTTTTTAAAGAGCTTGCAGATAAATTCCCACAAACAAAAGTCATATTAAACCATGAAGTACTAAGCGGGGAAAGGTTTTTAATTAATGGTGATGTAGATTTAGCTATAGTCGAGACTAAGACAGATACCACTAATTTAGAATTTAAATATCTTCAAAAAATCAAAATGCCCATTCTCATCTCTAGCCTGCATCCATTTCTAGATCTAGCTCCAAATGAGCAAAATTTCTCATCTTTAGCTAAATATCCCCAAATCATTTTAAAGAGTAATTTCGATGACACTAATGCTGGTGGTGTTTACCAGGGAGTTCATAAATGGCAGGTTTCAGACATGTCTATAAAAAAAGATTTAATTAGTGCCGGAATAGGCTGGGGCAGATTACCAGAGTTTTTAGTAAAAGAAGAATTAAAACAAAAAACTTTAATAGAACTAAAAAATATTGAAGATCCCATTAATTTAAAAATATATTTAGCTAAACGCAAAAATTTTTCATACGGCAAAGTTATTAATTATCTCTGGGATATAATCTAGATCTATGCAGACTTTAGATATAAAAATTAAGAAACTCCACCCAGATGTACTAACTCCAGAATATGCTAGTTCTGGTTCAGCAGGTTTTGATCTAAGAGCATTTTTCATGGATCAATCTAGTATTCGTTTAGCTGCTGGTGCTAGAGCTGAAGTCCACACGGGTATACAGATGGTTCTACCGGCGGGCTATGAATTACAAATC
>DAISHM010000243.1:0-2967 GCA_036822535.1 Candidatus Caenarcanales bacterium | reverse complement strand
ATCTTTGTTTTATTTTTCTCTATATAAGATGCAAGCTCAATCAAACTCAGCAATAAAATCTGACTAATATACATCATAAATTTAGATGGATCTATACTACTAGGAATAAAAGTAGATATAAAATCTGAAATAAAGTGCTGTGTATTGCGGTTATAAGAATCTACATCTTTTCTAATATAACTACTTTTCCCTCGGCGTAGCTCCCAGCCACCATTATAGGGATCCCACAAAGCTTTAGCTGCACTATAGATTTGTAACATTTTTTCTTCACCAAACTCAATCACTAAAAGGTCATGCAGTATTCTATCCTCAATTTTCTTTACAAAAAAAATACGGCGAATCATACCCGCATCATCATTCTCTATATAGGTATAAGAACGCTCAGAGCTTTCTGGGACTGGATTTTTATATAAAGCTAAAGTATAAATATTTTTAGCTAAAGGACTAGTAAAGGGAACTAAGACTTCATTAATAAAAAAAGCAAAGCTAGCAAAGAGCAAGCCTAAATAAATCACAGGTAGCATAATACGACCCAAACTAGCACCAGTAGCTCTGAGAGCTATAATCTCACTTTCAGAAGATAGTTTTTGGAAAGCTAAGAAAAAAGCAAAAAGTACGCTTATCGGCATGGTCAAAGCAAGCATATGAGGTACTTCTAGACCTAAAATTACTAAGCCTTTAGAGACCGATGCACCAGAGATGGCAAGTAACTTAAAAATTACTTTTAGTTTATCTATACCAAGCCAAACGCCAGTCATGATACAGGCTCCACTGATGAAGGGAAACCAGAACTCAGAAAATATATGCTTATCTAGTGTTTTAAATGGCAACTGCTTTGATTGTAAAGTATTATCATAGATTTCTGTCAAAAAAATCACTAGGCTAACTATATATAGGCAGATACGGAAGTATAATTCGTTTCCCCCCACACACAGCAACTCACAGACAGGATTATCATAAGGATTCTGTCTGTGTTTTGTTTTTAATAAAAGGAAGTTTCCTACTAAACCTCAAATACCTAATTATGGATTCTTAAAGACTAAAGATGCGAAGCACCTAACTTTTCTTCAACTTTTAAATACGGTATCTCGTCAGCAGAGAAGATTCTATAAAAGATGGATTGTTGCTCATTAATATAAAGTGTCTCAAATAAAGGATTCTCCACTAAACCATTCTTCCCAGTGAGGAAATTTCTTGGTAGATTTTCAGAAGAAAAAATAATTAATTTACCATTATTTTGAATTAAATACTTAGAATAGCGTGCCTGACAATCTTTACAAGGCAATAACTTCTCTGCACTATAATGACCGTATTCTTTAGAACGGCGATATAGAAACAGAAATTTCAAATCTCGTAAGTCCTGCCTATCAGCTTCACAGGCAGAGCTAATAGCCTGCTTTTCAGCACAGTTACGATATTCAGCACTAGCCAGCAAATCTACACGAGGCGGATCTATGTTCGCTCCAGCATGAATTACATACTTGAACTCAGTATCTGAAAATGGTTTAATTGAGCTTTGCTTGCGGTGAATATTAGTTTGAAATACGGCAATAGCACTGTAAGCTGCATGGGAGATCGGACACACGGCGTCCTCATTTTTTTCTAGAATCGCATTATAAACGCTTTTTAAACCCTGTGGATTAATTCGCAGTGACTGAGTCCAATATTCATCAAAATATGGATTATTTAAAGATTCAAAAAGCTTCTGTACTGAACTTGAATTCTCAAGCTGTTTTAATTTAGTGCCAGTACTGTAATATTTATCTGTTTTGATGACTAAATCCTCGTACGATTTATGTATGTATATTATGCGAGGATTGCTTTAAGGTTTGGTTAAAGGCTATTATAAAGTTTTTTTAAGTCAAAAAAAGCTTTTCTATCTAAAGACAGATTATCACTTTCCCCCATCTGCATAGTATATTTTAATTGAGCTATAGTAATCGCTTCATTAGCATGACGAAACTTTAAATCATGCCCGCTAGAATTAGATGCACAGTGGGCAAGTTCATGATTCATAACTTTTAGAGCAGCATAAAAATCTTCTTTCAAAGTCTCTCTATGCAAGCCAATACTGGAACACTTATTCCAATTTAAACCAAGAGCACCATCAGCAGTATAAACTAAAATTGCCTCTGGATTAATTTCTATACCTGTAGAAAGCTTTATATATTTAGATAGAATCTCTATTTTCTTAGTCTCTGACTCAGTCTTAGTCTGTAATTCTAAATTTTCTACAGCATGTCCATTATGTCCAGGTACTTCACCAGTGTAGTCTGTTTCAGGTTGAATAGTAGATGAGCGGACATTAGGACTAGTTTGTGAAGAAATTAAGTTATCTAAATTTTGGCTAATTTCATCAGCATTAGTAATACTAGGTATATTATTGTTTTTGAGAAAATCATTTAACTTAGTATTTTCTTGAGATCTGCTATTAGCATGATCATGTTTCAGTGCTTCCTTAGCAGTATCAGAAGAAGGAGCGTTACTAAATTTAGGTAGCCAGCTCGGTGCAGTAAATATACCCATCATCACAGTAGTCACTAAAGTACCTATAGTTAGCAGTGTTCCTAAACCACTTTTTTCTTTTGTTTCTTCAGAATTCTTAGATTGAAGAGAATTTAATTCTGTGTTGCCTGTATTCTCTATATTTGTCTCAGGGAGGGAAATTTCAGGCTGAAGATTTGAATTAATCTTTTCTAAAGAAGAATCTGAATTTAATTCTAAAGCTTTAATTCCTAAATCAATAAGAATTTGCTCATCAGCAATAGACTTACGATACATATCTGTATTTTCATCATAAGCTTTTAAAATAAGCTGCTCACAGCCAGTGATATGATCTCGATTTAAACCAAATTTATAAACATAATCTTTATCTGCAATCAATAAATCTTTATCAGATAGATAGCCTTGCTTCTAACCTTCTTCAATAAAGCCTCTTAACTTAAGTAGAAAAACCTGTTCTAAATT
>DAISHM010000242.1:0-2981 GCA_036822535.1 Candidatus Caenarcanales bacterium | reverse complement strand
AGATAGATTTTTGTAAGCATCACACTGATTAAGATTCTAAAATTGCAGCTATTTCCTATCCTTGAATGAGCCACTAGTTCAAAAACACATAGATTAAAGGATATTAAATTTTCCTCTATTGTCTACATACTAGCTATGAACATAAGCTTACTTGGCTTTAACTCAAATATTGATTCAAATGCCTTAATTTCTCAGCTAGTAAACCTAGAGAATCAGAGTAAGGTAGTACCTTTACAGACTAAAAGAACAGAGTTAACTTCTGAAAGAACAGCGGTTAATACTCTCAGAGACAGGCTTAGGAATCTTAAATCTGCTCTTAATATTAATAACATTACTAGTGATGCATCTACTTTAGTTTCTAATTCAGCTACAGTATCGAATAAAGATAAAGCTAGCGTGAGTGTTACGGGTAGGGCTACTGCTCAGACTTTTCAGCTAAATGTACTACAGTTAGCGACTCATAGTTCGGTTAAATCATCTACTTATGTCGATATCGGTGTAGACGCTAATTCTGATCTTAGTGAAGTTAATCTTCGAGAAAGTTTAGTCTCTGGGACTGTGACTATAAATGGCACTACGGCTTCTTTACCAAGCTTAACTGAGACTGCTACAGTTAGAAAATCTGCTAGTAAAATATCTAATGCTTTAGTTCCTAGCGATCCTATTTCTAAAGCAAATTTAAATGGGGTAACTAGCATTACTGAAGGCTCTGTAACGGTGAATGGGATTAGTGCAAGTACTAGTGGGCTTACTGATATTCAATCTATTTTAGATTTCTTTACTAGTAATTTTTCTGGAGTAGGAGCAACTTTAGTAAATGGAGCGATTGAACTTACAGGAATCACTTCCATTGGAGATTCTGGGGATACTAGTGATTTATTAAATGCACTGGGTTTAAGTGCTACTAATATTAATGCTGGAAACCTTACTGGTACTCAGGATTTAAGCATACCCCGCCCTAGTGATACACTTGCTGCTATAGGTATTTCAGGAACTGTAATTACTATAAATGGTACTGATATTAACTTTGATCCGAATACTGATACCATAGATTCTTTAATCGATACTATTAATAATCACCCTAGTGTAGGGGTTACAGCTAGTTATGATGAAGATACTGGTGAATTTTCATTAACTAATGACACTTTAGGAGCTAATCCTATTACTGTTAGTTCTCTAGATAGTAATATCATTACGAATTTTAATTTAAGTGATGAGACCTTAGGTACTGATAGTAATTTTGGTGATATTTTAGATTTCTTGAATAATAATTTTTCTGGTGTTACAGCTAGTCTAGTAAATGGGAAAGTGAGTCTGACGGGTCTTAGTAGCCTAGGCTCTGCTGGTGATACTAGTAATTTACTTTCGGCTTTAGGTTTAAAGAACGCCAAAATTACGGCTGGTTCTGCGACAGGCATACAGAATGTCTCTATTCCTAAAGCTACTAGTACTCTAGCTGATATCGGTATTACTGGTACATCTTTTAGTATTAATGGTAAAGAAATTAGTTTTGATCCGAACACTGATACTATTAATTCCTTAATTACTAAAATCAATAACGATAGTGATGTTAAAGCTAAAGCTTCTTATGATATTTTAAATGGTACTTTTACTTTAAAAAATAATCAAACTGGAGCTTTATCTATTCCTCTAAGTTCTAGTAATAGTAATATACTCAGTGTTTTTTCTTTAAATTCCGAGGAACTCGGTAATAATGCAGAGTTCCAGATCTCTACTTTAAATGGTGGTGAGACCTTAGTTAGTAACACGAATACTGTCTCTGGACTGATTCCAGGTATTTCTCTTGAACTTAAAGAAGTTACGGATACTGCGATTAATGTGTCTGTATTTGAAGATAGTAGTAGTTATAAAACTAGATTAGATGAAATAGTGAAACAGATTAATGACGTTACTAGCTTTGCTAGAACTATGAAAAATCGTGTGGGAAAGCGTTTTGATAGTTCAATTAAAGCACTTTTAGGTACTGCCTTTGATGCAAATGATTCTAATCGTTATAAAGCCTTTGTAGATATAGGTTTTAAAAGTACATTGAGCCCTGTAGATAATAAATTCTCGGGCTATACTATAGATTCATCGGTTTTTTCAGCGGCTCTTGCTCGTGATCCTAATGCTGTAAATAAGTTGCTTTACGGAAAGACAGATACTGAGATTAATCCTTTTGATAATGGTGCTAGTGGAATATTAGTGCAGTTAGATAGCCTTTTAGATAGTTATTTAAATACCACTACTGGTATTTTTCAGGCAATGAATACTAATTATGATTCACAGCAAAAGACTTTAGACAGTAGTATAGTAAGAGCTCAACAAAGTGTAGATGATTATGAAACCCGTTTAGTGAGACAGTATGCACAGTTAGATAGTTTAAACGCTCGAATGCAGCAGCAGCAGAGCGCTGTAGCTTCATTAGGCAGATAGAATTTGAAGGAGGATCTGGTTTATGAGAAAATTTAGAGATCTTAATGATGGAGTAAATGAATTACGTAATATTGATGCAGAGCTTAATCTAGCGGTAGATGAAGATGATTTAGAGCTCTGCTTAGAGAAAATGGGAGTGAGATCTGTAGTTATCAGTCAGTTAAACCAGTTAAGTAAAACTCATAAAATGTCTAAAGCTAATCAGGATAGGATGAAAGAGAGCTGGGAGCAAGGGCAATTGATCGCTGATAAGATTTCCAAAAAGAAAAAGAATATTGAAGAAAGATTGAATAAACATAAAAAGTTTACTGCTAAAATACGTCATTGTAACTACGATAATTTCAAATAGTACGATGACTAGTCCTATGCTTATAGATACTCATGCTCACATAAATTTTAGTGAATACGAAAATGATCGTGAAGAGGTTATGCGTAGGGCTTTTCAGACTGGTGTAAAAAAGATTTTACATTCTTGCTGTAGAGTTCATGAAATAGAGACACTAATTAATCTTAGTAAAGAGTTTAATGGTACTGCTGAGATGAGT
>DAISHM010000241.1:0-2997 GCA_036822535.1 Candidatus Caenarcanales bacterium | reverse complement strand
CCCTAAAGAAGAAGCTTTATTTAAAAGCTACACCACCCTGTATGAAGAAGATTGTATGAATTTTTCCTTTAATTTAAAAAACTTAAATGAGTACTATAAATCCTTTGAAAAGATAATGGAGCATTGGTTTAAAGTCTTCCCAAATGATATAAAGACTATTAATATTACAGATAATGAAGTTCCAAAAGAGATGCAGAATCTTTTCAATCAGCATCTAGAGTCAGTCTTAGGAAATGAGAATATAGCATCCCACTAATAATAAAAACAAGGACGTAAAAAAATGGTTCAGGAAATAGTCTCAACTAGCAGTCAAATTCCCTATATAGATTTTGTTCGAGAATATAAAAGCCTCGAATCAGAATTTGATACTGCCTATAAAAGAGTCATGAATAGAGGTCATTTTATACTCGGACCTGAACTACTAGAATTTGAAAAAGCTTTTGCTAGTTATTGCAATACTAAGTTTGCAGTAGGCGTAGGTAGTGGTCTTGATGCTCTGGTTCTTGTCCTAGATGCTTGGGGAGTAGGACCTGGAGATGAGGTAATTATCGCAGCTAATACCTATATTGCGACAGCTTTTGCTGTAAGTAAGTTAGGTGCAAAGCCGGTCATAATTGATATTGATAAAGAAAGTTTTAATATAGATACTAAACAAATAGAAGCAAAGATTAACTCTAAAACTAAGGTTATATTACCAACACACCTCTACGGTCAAATGGCTAATATGACAGAAATACTAAGGCTAGCAAAAAAATATAATTTAAAAGTACTCGAGGATGCAGCTCAATCACACGGAGCCAAACATAATGATAGGATCTGTGGCTCACACGGAGACGCTGTTTCATTTAGTTTTTACCCCACTAAAAATCTAGGAGCCTTTGGTGATGGGGGTGCTATTACTACTAACTGCCCTATACTTTATGACAAATTACTTCATTTAAGGAATAATGGTTCTAAATCAAAATTCTACTATGACTATATCGGCTATAACAGTCGCCTAGACGAGATTCAAGCTGCCTTTCTGAAAGTAAAATTAAGACACTTAGATGAGTGGAATGTCCGTAGAGATAAATTAGCAGGAATTTATAAACAAGAATTAAAAAATCTAAGTACTATAGTTTTACCAGAAGTATCATACTCAAATGAATCTGTGTGGCATGTATATTGCATTAGAGTACTTAATGGTCTTAGAGAAGAACTTATATCGTATTTAAATGAAGCTGGCGTGGGTACTAATATACACTATCCTGAGCCACTGCACCTACAAAACTGTTATCAAAATCTCGGATATAAGTCTGGTGATTTCCCTGTAACCGAAAACTATGCTAAAGAAATTTTAAGTTTACCATTGAGCTGGTATCATACGGAAGAAGAAATATTTAGAGTAAGTCAATTGGTGAGAGAATTTTATGCAATTCACAGATAGAGATTTAGAATACATAAAAGACTATAGTCATCTTGCTTTAACTTTCAATGATTTTAAGCAAATGGCTGAAAATGACGAACTCAGTCTTACAGAGAAGATAGGATTTCCAAATGCCTACAGGGATGGAGTCGAATCGATCATTATTAATGACATACTTAAAAAGCTTTTTAAAAATGAAGATACAAATAAAGTAATTCTAGATATTGGTTCTGGATGTAGCAATCTGACAAAACTACTTATAGAAACAGTTCTCAAAAGAAACAATAAGATTATATTATGTGATTCAGAAGAAATGCTTTCCCTGATTCCTAATCAAGACGATGTTTTAAAAGTATCAGGTAAATTCCCTTATAATATTGATGATTTTTCCAGCTACAAGAACCAACTCGATGGAATTGTGATCTATAGTGTTCTACAGCACGTAATTATAGAAGACAGTGTATACAGTTTTATAGATTCAGCGTTAGAACTGCTCAAACCTGGTGGCAAACTTCTACTCGGTGATATACCAAACCTATCTAAGCGAAACAGATTTCTGATGAGCGAGGCTGGGCTTAAATATCACAGAAATTTTACATCATCATCAACTAATCCAGAAGTGCATTTCAATGAATTACAAAAATATAAAATTGATGATTCGATTATATTTAGCATATTAAATAGGTATAGAAATTTTGGCTTTGAAACTTATCTGTTTAATCAAGATGATAGATTACCTATGGCTAACCGTCGCGAAGATATTCTCATCGTCAAACATTAGTGAGGAGCATTTGTGTCTAAAATTCGTACACCTAGAAATATAATTGCTGAGGTTCAAGAACTCATCAAAACAGCTAAATACGAGGAAATAACCTCAATGCTAAAGATTAAACTCAGTGTCAATCCATACGATAAAGAAAGTTTATTTGCAAGTTCTTTACTATATCAAGCTCTTGGTGCATATGAACAAGCAATTGAAACAATTAAGCTTTCAGAATACTATAAAGTGAATCCAGCGGTATATTGGAACGAGATGGGTGTTTGTTTAAAACATCTAAATAGAATAGAAGAAGCTATTAATGCCTTTGAAAAAGGTTTGGCTAAATCTAAAGATCTCAATCTATATTTGAATTTAGGTCTCATCCTGATGGATAGAAGAGAGTTTAAAAAAGCAGCTGAAATATTAGAACCAAGCCTAGAAAGATTTAAAGACAATCCAGAATACAATCTCATGCTTGCTTCAGCAATTTATTATGGCTACAATGATACAACAAAAATCAAAAACCTAATTCCTGCTGCCTTAAAAGTCTCTCAAGATAAGCTTTTCACCGCTTTATACTTAGGGCTTTGCTGTGCTGATGCTGATAAAGACTTAGAAGCTTGCAATAAGTATGTAAATCAAATGATCTACTTCTTCTCTAACAAATCTGAAACTTGGGTCTCTGCTGGACATTTTACCTTCATGGCTGGTAATCCAGAAAAAGCCATAGAACAATTTCAAAAAGCTATTTCTATCAATCCAGCTATCGCAGGAGCCCACGATAATTTAATAATGTGCAGCCAATATACAGAAACAGTTTCTAATGAAGATC
>DAISHM010000240.1:0-3004 GCA_036822535.1 Candidatus Caenarcanales bacterium | reverse complement strand
TCTTCCCCCAGACCTTTAATTTCTGCTGCTGACGTTTTTCCAAATCCTATCTCCACCTCCACTTTTTTATGTTAACTTAAAATTAGAAAGGATTTGTTTTTTGCCTGATTACAAGTCAGATTGACTTGAATCTTTTTGATCCAGACCTGTAAGGTCTGGGGCGGTCGAGGGTTCAAATCCTTTCTCCAGCACCACTTTTTTAAGTAAATTGAAATTGAAAAGGATTTGTTTTTTTGCCTGATTACAAGTCAGATTGACTTGAATCTTTACATTACTAATATTTTCTAAATGGTTTTCTTTCCTTAATTTAAACCTGCTTAGGTGGCTCTGAAAAGATATGAAATATCTTCTCTTCGAGGGAACTGTGCTTTCTATCGAACTCGTTCATGTATGCCCCGCGGATAATAACGAAGAGAAGATACCAAGCGACTATGGCTAAGATACTGATAAATATAATCGAAATACTCATACAAATATAATATCATATTTTAATAAGAGTATGTGTTTTTTTCTTTTCATGGATAATAGATAATGAATGCGAGTGATCAAGAGTATTAGTTCGGCGGATTTACCTACTTTAGTTAAATTATCTCGTGAGACTTTCATTGATACTTTTGCTGATAACTATTCCTCGGAGGATTTAAATACTTATCTAGAAGAAAGACTGTCAGAGACAGCTTTATCTAAAGAGCTTGCTGATTAGAAAAACTTATTTTTCTTTATTCTATATTTAGAGGAGAAGTTCTGTGTCTACATTAAAATCACTCCATCCTCCGGTAAGTTTTTAAAAGATCTAAATCCAGCCCAGTCTAAACCGCTGAGTAGCTGTTACTTGGAGAGGTTCTATTTAACTAAAGAATCTCTTGGAAGTGGATTAGCACAGCTTGCTATGAGTGAACTAATGAGTTGGATCCGTGAAAATACTGAAGATCAGAGCATTCACCTTACTGTATTTATTGAAAATTATCGTGCTCAAAGGTTTTACCAGAAATATGGATTTTTTCATGCTGGAGATACTGTTTATGAAGTGGGAAGCACTAGAGATCATGAGCTGCTTTATTTGTGTTATTTGAGATAGAAGGATTTCTATTCTTTTGTTTGATTTTTAGGATCCTCAATAAAAGCTTTGATCTTAGGGAGCTTCTCTTCTTTAAAGCTTTTCTGATTAAACTGAATCGAAACATAATTATTGGGTATTAAATTAAAATCTAAGCCTTTTATCGGAACTTCTAGCTTTTTTTGAAAAGGTTTATTATTTTTAGTTCCTTCAAGGTCTATTAGCAAGTGGATTTGTAATTTTTTATCTGTTAATGAATAATAAAAAGGCTCTCTTTTTACTAGACTTAATTCGGATTTTTCTATATTTATCTCTGAGTTACTATGCCACTTACTTTTAATTGATTGATTTTGGTCATTTTCGCTAAAGAGATTGAAATTTAATTTGCTTTCTTGATTTTTAGAAAATTTAGCAGGGATATCTGTTTGCTTTAAAAGATTTTCACGTATCGCATTGACGAGTTTTTCATTTAGTTCAGCGTTATTAACTACTCTATCTAAGATTTCTAAGCGAAATGCTGGGCTAAGAAATTCATTTTTCATACTAGAATCCATGCTGATATGCAAGCTTTTTAATGCTGCCTTGATCTGATCTGCGGTAGTAGGTCTTTCGCTGTGTGTCTTTATTTTATTTTCAGGCTGAAAATTAGAATTTAAGGTATGAAAGCGTTCGATAATTACAGGAAATAACGGCATGTTATCTTGAGCATGCCTTGCGTTTGCTTGAGTATTGCTAAAATACTAATATTTTTTCATTTTTATATTTTTTTAATTTCAGGGTTCTTAGACGCTACTTTTTTTAAGTAAATTCTCAATAAAATCTAGCCCAAATAAATTGTCTTTAATAGTATCAAAAATATCAATATAAACTCCATTACCAAGCTGGCTATCGTAGCCAAGTACTGGCAAGCTTATCTTATTAATATAATTTTGGGAAGTCTGGCGATTTTCCAAATAAAGATTTACTAAATAAGAGTCACTGTTATCAGCACTTCTCTCAATGTCCATCTGTGATCTAAAAATAGGTATGTGGTTAATTCCTGTCGCTTGAAAGCTTTGTGGTAAGCCAACTCTATTATTAGGGAAAAGTTCTTGCCTCATTTTAATTATAGATTTTTCTGGATTAGCATTTAGTTCCATGATGGAGTCCAAGACCTAGCTGAGTAAGGGTTCTGTAGCTAAAAGTGAGTAAATTTCTAATTTAGAGCCGAAGTTTAGCAAAGATTGATTTTTCTTAATTGGATTGAGTTGTATATCCGCTAAGTTAATTTCAGCTGATTTGACTTTGTTGATTATTTGACTGGATTTATCCTTAATCTTAAGCCAAGGATGAAATTCCTTCATTGGAAAATTGACCATAGAGCTTCCTTGGGCTATTTAATTCATGATGGAATACTAAACGAGCATAGACTATTTAATACTGCTAGGTCAATCACCCTTAGGGATGGTTACTGGGTAGTTTTAATCATTTTCCTTCAGAATCATGGAAGATTCTACTCATAGATTCTCTAGGGTCGCAGATATCTAGATCTACTCCTTGCCCTATTTCATTATTAAATCCAGAAATTACCAAGTTTACTCTATGTTCAAAAGGTTCTTTATTGAGCTTACCTTCGGTTTGCATTTTAAGCTCAAACAAATCCTCGCCATATCGTGTTTCTATTCTTTTAACTACCGATAGTTTCGACTTATCGATTAAAAGCTCGCCGATACCTTCTATATTAAATTCGTATGCTTTACCTTCTTGGTTAGCTGGGAAGAAATGTGTATTTAAAGCCTCTTCGACTCTATTACTTTTTTGAAGTGGGTGAGGATCTCTATTTTTTAGCTGATCTATGGCTTCTCTAATCTTATGACGCAAACTACTTGGATCATCTATATCTTGCATTAAAAGCTGCTTTTACACTGTCGTCTTAACACCGAAGGATTCTAGTAAACTTTTGGGGTC
>DAISHM010000239.1:888-3021 GCA_036822535.1 Candidatus Caenarcanales bacterium | reverse complement strand
AGTATATCATAGAGATAGATAATCTCTTATTAAATTAATTAGGAATCATGATTTTGGTAGTGACATTAACAGCATTAATTCAAATGTTATTAATTACTTTTTTCCCCAAAATCAATTTACCTGAACTGCCAAGATTAGATATTAAAACTAATAAAGGGCGTTTTTTAACCTTGATAATTGGTGCAATTTTAGGATTTAGTGTAGGCATGACAAGTGTTTCTTCTGGTTCTATGTTTGCCTTAGTTTTAATAGCTATATTCCGTCTAGATTCTACTAAATTAGTAGGTACAGATATTACTCAAGCAGCAATTTTGTTAATCTTCACATCAATAGGACACTTAACATTAGGAACAGTGAATTGGAATTTAGTATTCCCAATTTGGCTCGGTTCAGTTCCAGGAGTTTTATTGGGTGCTAAACTTTGCCAAATTACCCCACAACGTCCACTAAAATTGATTATTTATAGAATTTTAATGATGGTAAGCTTAAAGTTAGTTGTGCAAGCATAGATAGCTATAAAGCTATAAAAAGTTTATCTTATTTTTCACGATAGCCATTACTTACGTGAATTTAATTAATTGACGAAAGATTTTCAGTGATTAATATAAATATTGAAGCTATAAGAGCCTAAAATTTAAAATCCTGATTAACAGCAGATATTCTTTTGCAAATGCTGAAAGTTGATTTAATTTAATTATTATAAAAAGCAGTCAGCGTAAGTAATTTATAAAGTAAAGTATATTAGTCGCTAAAGGGTATAATGACTAATATAAGGAGCTTTATGAAAAAGCCAGTTAATTTGCCAATACCTGTAATAAAGGTATTAAATAAATTAGGAAAGGATCTGCGTGACGCACGTCTGAGACGTAGAATCACAGTGGAGCTTATGGCTGAGAGAGCGGGGCTTTCACGGGCGACTATTACTAAAATAGAGAAAGGTGACCCGACTACTTCTCTAGGTGCATATAGTTCTGTACTCTTCGTTTTAGGGCTGACTGAAAGACTTAATGAAATAGCAGATCTGTCTAATGATCTCCTCGGCAGGCATTTAGAAGAAGAATTACCAAAAAGAATTAGATTACCGAAGAAAAGGGATTAGAATGGAGAATAAAGTTATTTTGGTCTGGTTATCTCTGGATTTAGAAAATATACTAGTAGGTAGATTGTGGTTTCATGCTCATAAAGGGAAGGAGAGTGCTTCATTTGAGTATGATTTAGACTGGTTAAGACACACAGAAAAGTTTGCTCTAGAGCCGAGTTTGAAATTAACTGAAGGAGCCTTTCATATGGCAGCAGCTAGCTTTGCTGCTATTAGTGATTCTGCTCCAGATCGCTGGGGGCGTGTTTTAATGCGAAGGGCAGAAGCAAAAAAAGCTAAGCAAGAAAAAAGAATCGCTCAGACGCTTTTAGAAGCAGATTATCTTTTAGGGGTAAATGATGAAGCTCGCCAAGGTGCTTTAAGATTTTCTTTGAAATCAAATCCAGATATATTTCTCTCACCTAAAGAGAAAAATGCTATCCCACCATTAATTAAGCTAGCTGAGCTTCTTGCCGCGACAGAAAAATTTCTAACTAATGATGAATCTACAGAGGAATTAAGGCTTTTACTTGCGCCAGGATCTTCTTTAGGAGGTGCAAGACCTAAGGCTTCTATTCGTGATCTAGATGGAAGGCTTGCTATAGCTAAATTCCCGAGAAAGGATGATGAATATAATGTGGTGCTGCCCCAGAGCAGGATCTAGAGGAATTATGGAGACGTATAGTATTTAATATTATGATTTCTAATACTGATGATCATCTTAGAAATCACGGTTTTCTTTACGAACGTTATAAAGGTTGGAGATTATCTCCAGTCTATGATTTGAACCCAACTCCATTAGAAATTAAGCCTCGCATACTGAGTACCGCAATAAATTATGAGGATAGGTCGGCTTCACTAGAGCTTGCGATGAGTGTAATTAGTGAATTTAGAATTAAGAAAAACCGCGCCTTAGTCATTAGTAAAGAAGTAGCTGAGGCAGTGAAGAATTGGTATGAGACTGCTCGAAAATTTAAGTTAAGTAAGTCTGAGTGTGAGTTTATGGCATCAGCGTTTGGGGGAGAGGGTTAGTTACTTTCGTTTTTGGATCGATC
>DAISHM010000239.1:0-878 GCA_036822535.1 Candidatus Caenarcanales bacterium | reverse complement strand
GTATAATGTATGGAATTTCTAATAGGAGAAAATCTAAATGACGCTTGAGTCTTGTATATTTGTCAGTATAGTTGCTATTATCTTTGGTTCTTTTGGTTTTTGGCTCGCTCATCAGGATTAGAGGCGGCAGTTTAGAAATCGTTCTATACTAATTTTAGTGATAAAAATCATAAAATTATTGCTCCCTATATTACAGCCCTCTTGGCAGTTTTTTAAAGAAATAGCTCCATCACCACGTATAGAATTTAGGCTATTAGAGCATGCCTCCGAAAACTTGAGCTGGACTGAGTTTCGTCCACGTCCAGAGAAGCTGCCTGTGTTAAGTCATTTTTATAGATTCTTTTATAACGCTGAATGGAATGAAAGCATGTATATGACTAATTGTGCTGAGAGCTTAATCGTAGAAGCTACTGAGCATGCAGATACTGAAATTAAAAATCGCCTTAAAAGATATTTATTAAAAGAGGGCTATAAATTAGAAAATAAATTTTTTGAATTTAGAATAGTTTTTATTTATAGAAAAGAATCTGCTTTAGCAGAAGATGTGCTTTATCAGTCTAGTTTAGAGCATTTATCTGGAGATGCTGTCTATGAGCTTTGGGCAGGCTATTTATCTAACTAAAATCTTAGTCGCTATCTCTTTAATTCAGCAGAGCTTAGAGCATCTTAACTCAGCTAGTGATGAAAGAAGACTTTTTATCCCACAAATACTTTTTAGTATTCTGCTTCTAGTCGGGATTTCTACTAAATGGGTACTTTTAGTTTTACTGTTTATCAGCTTTTTAATTCTTTATCGTTTCCAAGGCCCTTATAATGGTGGCTGTGACAGGATGACATTATTAATATTATGCTGTCTAAATTTATTTATTTATGTCCTA
>DAISHM010000238.1:0-3025 GCA_036822535.1 Candidatus Caenarcanales bacterium | reverse complement strand
GAACTGACTAATCATTTAGAATCGCCTGCTTATGAAGAGGTAGATTCAGCTGTACTTAGTTTTTTAGGTACTTTGATTTGTATCTCTCACGATCGTTATTTTATTGATAATCATGCTACACAGATTTGGGAATTTAAAAATGGTGGAATGAAGGTTTATAAAGGCTCCTATCAAGATTATCTGAATAAAAGAAAATAGGATAGAAAGAATATAGTGATTAAAAGATAATACCTATATACGCCTATAAGCTTATTTATAATAGTTTTTCTATTCACTAATCTCTTTACTATTGCTTGCTCAGCTAAAGAGACTACTGATAAATCCTCACATATAGAGCTTTACGATAGAGTTTGGCAAACTATACAAAAAGATTATGTAGATTCGACATTTAATGGTCAAGATTGGAATATATGGCGCCATCGTTATGATCAGTATATTCACACTGAAAAAGATGCTCATAAAGCGATTGAAACTATGGTTGCTAGTCTAGGAGACCGTTATACTCGTTTCCTAGATAAAGAGGCCTTTGAGGAAGAGAAAGAATCTATAGAAGCCGAGCTTACAGGGGTAGGTATTCAGATAGGCTTAGATAAAGAGCAGCGAGTAATAGTTATTGCTCCGATAGAAGGCACTCCAGCAGCCCAAGCTGACTTAAGACCTAATGATTTGATTATCGAGATCGATGATAAAAATACTTCTGGTTTATCTATAGAAGAGGCTGCTAAACGCATTCGTGGTCCAGTCGGTACTAAGGTTAAGTTACTTATTCAGCGAGAGAAAATAAAATTTACTAAGGTAATACAGCGAGATAGGATACCGATAAAAGCTATTCCAGATGGGCAGGCTAAAATTATCTTTGATGATATAGGTTATATTAGGTTAAGTACTTTTATCTCTAAAGATACAGTAGGAGAGGTTTTAGCAGCTTTTAATAATTTAGATAAACAGGCTAAGGCTTATGTAATCGATTTAAGAAATAACCCAGGTGGTTTATTAAATAATGCGATGGTAATTTCTGACATGTTTCTTGAAGAAGGGGTCATAGTTAGTACTGTAAATAAAAATAACTATATAAACTCTTTTAAAGCCAGAAAAGTCGTTACTACAGATAAGCCTATAGTGGTTTTAATTAATGGTAGTAGTGCTAGCGCAAGCGAGATATTTAGTGGTGCGTTAAGAGATAATAATAGAGCTGAATTAGTAGGTTCTACTACCTTTGGTAAAGGTTTAGTACAGGCGATTAATAAATTACCCGATGGTAGCGGAATTAATGTTACTATCGCTAAATATTTAACCCCAGATAAAACTGATATTAATAAAAAAGGCATAAAGCCAGACTATGAGGTTAATCTAGAGAAATTAGATTATGAAAATAGCCGTGCCGCTTGGTTCTTCGATACTAATGCTCCTTATGGCACTAGAACGCCAGATGATGGTAAAGATAAGCAATTAATGAAGGCTGTAGAAGTATTAAAACAGAAAAACCCTTCATTAAAGCCTCTTTCAGCTAAGCTATTAGACCAAATCGCTATTTGGGATTTAGAGTTATCGGCGAAGAAGGAAAAGAAATAGGCTTATTCTTTAGCTTATACTCTAAAGCATCTTTATCTAAAAGCCCAAGTTTAACCCCAATTTGTTTAAGGCCTTTCATGGCATGGTACTTTAAAAGCTCTGGTAGCTTCATTTCTGTAATTTCTTCATAAGCTTGTTCTAGATACTGACGAGTTTCAACTCTTTTTCTCGATTCTTCTTTTTTCTTTTCAGCTTTAATATGTCCTGGATTATTCTTTAGAAAGTCTTCTAGTTCTGGCTTTCTAAGTAGCATCTTACAAGTCATATCTTCAAATGTGTTTATGTCTATAATTTTGGCTTGATAGAGATCTGTGCATAATCCTAAATAGCCACTATAGCGAGATCTTCTGAAATCTTCATCAGATTTAGGGTCTTTAATATTAGTGACATTTTCATAATCATCTAAGACTTTTTGATATTTACTGAAAACCTGTTTTATACCAGGATCGCCTCTTTTAGGAACTTCTCTAGGATCTTTAGCCATGACTTCTTTTCTCATTTCTTTTAAGGTTTTTACGAACAGCACCTGTGCAGATGGCTCTATGACTTTAAATTCTTTTTTAGCTTGAGCCTCTACTTTAGCCATGGCTTTAAGATACTTATTAATAAAGGAATCTGGGCTGTCGGTACCTTTTTCTTTAGAATAGAGATGATCGTAGATTAAATCCCACATTTGAGTCTTCATGCAAATAGACTCTTCATAGTCTTTAATACGTGCTTTTTTCCAGCCTTCTGGATCTAAGACATTTTTCGTATACTTGTCATATTTCACATCCCCATAATCATCACTAAGGGTATTCATTACTACATTAAATCTAGGGTCTTTGTAATAAATGGTAGCGAAATCAAAATTAATATTAAAATATGCTATTACCTGAGAGAGTTTCGCTAATTTTAAATTTAGCTTAGTATCTTTAAAGCCTAAGTCTGCATAGTGATCCGCTTTTCTTTTCTGCTGTGTTAGCCTGATAATGATACTATCCATAATGTTTTTAACTATCCCAGGTAAGCCATCTAGTTTTTTTTCATCTTTAATTTTCAATTCCTTCTCTGCAAATCTCCTCATTCTTTTTTTATCTATTGATGCGATAAGACCTTCAGTACCATTAGGGCGAGTATTAGTTTCTTCATAATTAGGAGTTTTAAGCATGGTTCTAGCCATAAGCTCTAACTGGCTTCTATTAGATAGAAGCTCTGCTAATTTATCTGCATTTTCTGGGGTTACTCCATTTATGAAAATACCTAGCTCTTTAGGATTAGCTTTCCCTGAAGGCGCCCCGTCTACTACCGCACAGGGATCTGGATACGGATTATCTATATATTTAAAGGGATTGAAGCTTTTATCTAGCATGAGATTCTAAAGACTGGAAATCAGAGAAATATCTCTAATTTCATAAAAAGTCTTTTAAATTTACAAAGTAATTGGTATTTATATTTTTATCATTATTGTTAT
>DAISHM010000237.1:0-3027 GCA_036822535.1 Candidatus Caenarcanales bacterium | reverse complement strand
AAGAAAGTCTCTACTGAAATTAGTTTACCTGAGTATCAGCGTCTTTCTGATAGTGAATTTACGATGAAAGTCTTTATTGATAAGTATTTACCACAGCGTTATGCTGGTGCTAGTGGTGATTTTAATGCCATTCACTTAGATGATTCTCTAGGAAAGGAATCAGGCTTAGGTGGTTATATATTGCATGGTATGGCGACTATGGCATTAGCTGCTAATTTAGCAGTCTACTACCATGGGGCTGATTCTGTAAAAGCTTTTAAAGCGAGGTTTTCTAAGCCTGTCAGTCCTGGTGATACGCTTATCTATGAAGCTAAATTAAACAGAGAAGAATCCTCTTCTAGAATAGAAATTATAGCTAGAGATGAGTATGCTAAGACTGTTTTAGAGCAAGCTTATTTAGATTTAGCCTGACTTTGCTGGGCTTTTTTCTTAGCCTCGTTAATTAGAAATTCATATTTTTCTTCTAAATTAAATACTGGTTCTAGGCTTTCGTATTCAGGGAAAAGTATCAGCATTATTTTTGTTACTCTACCCGCTAAATAGTATCCTTCTATCATAGATTTATCTTTAGCGATCTTTAACATCTGATTAACTATACCTTCACCATCACGAATTCTCTTTTTATTCATGAGGTTTACTATGGACTCTAGAACTTTTAACATGTCGTACTGTCCTGGTAGACTAAAATCTACAATGTTTTTAAAAATATTATCTGCCTGAATATCTATGAATATTGATCCAGACTCTTGCATTAATATAGGATCTTCTGAGGCTGCGACTAAAAAGTAATCCTTGTTTTGTGAAAAGGTTTTGAGAACTTGTTTTACTTTTTTGATATTTTTTTTGTATTCTTCGTCATTATGTTCGCTACTATAAATATGCTCTACTCCAGTCAGGAAAAGCATAGTACCTTCAGGTTCATATTTCAAACGATTTTCTAAAGCTGTACCCATATCATTTTTATTGTTATTGAAAATATCTTCAAAATCTATATGTTTAAAATCCATATTTTTTAAGATACAGAATAGGCGAGCTGCGTAGACTTTATCAAATTTATTTAATCCCCTTAAAAGTGCACTCTCATAGATATTTTGATTAATAGCGGATTCTTTTTTTTCAAAGGGTACTCTGCCAAGTTTTTTAAGCAGTCCATCTATATAGTCTTTCTGGAAGTGAGGTATAGGCAGGTCATCTAAACTTAGATTTTCTGCTTTAATAAGTTCTTTATATCCTAGTGCTTTGGGAACTTTTTCTTCGACAAAACCGGTCTCAGACTCGGTTAAAGTATTACGTTTACATAAGATTTTAATTAAATCCATGTCCCTTTCATCATCCATTTTATAAATGGCAAAAAGATGCTCTAAGTTAAACATGCTGTTAAGCCCCATTAGTAAATTACCGAAAGTCGCCACTATAATTGATTTTAAGTTTGACTTTTGCATTGCATGTTTATATATAGAAAAAATTTCAGGTTTATTAATCATGCCGACTAAGTCCTTAGTTAGGCTTTTGAAAATCTGAGAAACGATATCGTCCATACTATCACTGTTATCTATGATTACAGGTAGTATTTTTAAAGCGGCTTGATTAACTTCAGCAGGCTCAAACTCGCAGAGAACTTCAAAAGCATCCCACCTCACCATAGAATCCTCTTGGGGATTGCAGATCATTTCAAGAAGCACGTCAATGATTGTTTGGTTATAAATTTTACCTTCATTAAAAAAGTCATTGATTCGTTTTAATTGATCGACTATGAATTTCTTTTTATCTAAAGATCCTAGTTCTTCTGTATTCTTAAGCCCCTCGACTTCTTCTTCTAAGTATTCTAAAGCTAAGCTAGGGTAAAGGGTTACAAAGGGTATAAAGGTCGATTTATAAAATAAAAAACGGTTCACTAGGGTGTTATGTGTAGATTCCTTGATTTTCTGTAATAGACTAGGGAAGATGAAAGAAAGATTTTTTATACCTTTAAAGACGGTTAAGTTAGTGATTATATCTGGGGTTAAAGATTCATCCCATTCAACGACATCGCCATTTAAATGCTGTATCAGTTTATTTAAGGCTTAGCTTTGAATATCTGTTTCTTGGATTCTTAACCAAGCTAACCAAGCATCGAAAGATCTATGCCTAAATTGGTAGCAAATTTTCTTGAGTAATCTCAGTGTTTCAGGGCTATATTTCTTTTTTACTACTATAGATTTTTCGTATTTTCTTGTCGAAAAATTTTCAAAGAAGCTAGTGAACATCACTAAGTAAACGAAAATAAATGCGATTACTACAATTATGGTTATTATAATGTTTAGTACATTATTATCCATTTAGAAAACACCTATTTTCTGCATATCCTCTAAGCTAACTAGTTTTCCGTAAATTAATAAACAGATGTGAAAGTATGTCCTGATATAAACATCAAATTCAATTGAGTATATATCATATGAACTGATTAAAACTTCTGAATCGGAGACAGTATCCTTAGCTCTGTTATCACCGATACCGAATAGTAGTCTTTCCCAGATTTTCCCTTGTTTTTCTAAAGTACAGTAAGGTACGTCACGCATAGCAGGGAATAGATCTCGAGGCAAATAAGTTTTTAAGTCAGATTTTATAATAGCGTCATTAACTGAGATCTCTTTTGGTATAGATCCAGTGTAGTAAATATTAGTCTCAGTAGCCCACTGTCTAAATCTCTCGAAAAGAAGCTGCTCTCTATCATCTTTAGCAAAATGTATATTTTCAATAAAAATTAAATTATGAGGACTGTTTAGTAATTCATTACGGAGTTCTTCAAATAGAGGATTCCCCTCTTCTTCTAAAAAGTACTGATAATCGAGGAAAATGAATTTCCAATTTTTCTAAGCTGCTGTAGATCAGCTGATGTAAAGCTTTTCCCAGAAAGCATCTCCAGTAAGTAAAATACCACCACCATTAACATCATCACCGTTTTCATTCTGAATGATTTGTGGTGCTAAGGAATCTGAGACTATATTACGGAAATCTTCTAAGTCAGCAGTTAAGCGAATTTTTTCA
>DAISHM010000236.1:0-3029 GCA_036822535.1 Candidatus Caenarcanales bacterium | reverse complement strand
AACTTTTTAGCTAAAGCCCTTCTCTCGCCAGTATCAAAAAAATAAAACTTAGGGTGCTTACTTAGCTGTTTACGAGAGGATTTAGCATAGCCATACAGACTAAAGCCTATCAGCGTATCTTCTAGAACCTGATAATATTCTTGAACAGTTTTATAATCTACATAAATATCACTAGCTATATTTGAATAATTAATAATAGAACCATTTTCACTAGCTGCTAAATCAAGAAAACGCACAAAAGCTCCTAACTGACGGATTTGTGCTTCAGCTTTTATTTCTTCTTCAATATAAGTTCTGGCGTAGGATTTTAAAGTTTCACGAGCAAAAACATCTTCTTTATCTAAATAAACGGCTGGTAAGCTACCTAAGTCTAAAACCTTAGACAGTTTAAATTCCTGAGCCAATTCTAAATGGGTTAATGGAAATAAGTTATAGGTAAGAGCTCTGCCAGCAAGCATATTAGCTCCTTGTCTCTTTAATTTTCTTGCACTAGAGCCGCTCATAATGAAACTAAGCTCTTTTCTCTCTTCTATCAGTTTATGAACTATATTTAGTAATTCTGGTACACGCTGAATTTCATCAATAATCACAGATGAAATTGATTTATCTAAGGCATTAATTTCTTCTAGAAGTAAATGAGGTTTGGCTAGTAATCTTAAATAGATTTCACTATCTAAAAGATTTAGATAAAGACTATTTTTTTTAGCGAAGAGTTGTTTTAATAAAGTACTCTTACCAACTTGCCTTGCACCAAATAGAAAAAAACTTCTAGATTTAGGTAGCTTTAAAGTCCTATGGAGCATATTCCTATTTTACCACCTAAAATAGAATTTTTACCCTAAAATACCCGAGGAAAAACGACCCCTAAACAATTTCTCAGATTTTTGCGAAGCTTTTAAATTATGGATTCTACACCTGAGTGCGTCAAATTTAGAGCAGACCTATTCAAATACGCTGGATTTGCATTAATGAGTCCTTGTGCTAGCATATTTTATATGTCCATTACGGATAAAGACTACTTATTTCACGGTTTTAGTTTTTTATGCTTCTTTCTGTCTTTATTTCCTGGACTTCTTGGTTACAATTTTTTGATTCATGCTGTAAGCATGCTAGATCAAGGTCATAAAGGTAAAATATGATAAGTATAAACGATTTATATCATGCACTTTGCGTCATATCTCTAATGTTATTTTTCTGTATCTTTCACGCTGTATTTTTATTACTACCACTTTACTTAAAGAAGAAGAAAGATGGTCTCTTGAACCCAAATAAACCATTCCTAATCAATCTATGGGAAGCCGTTAATCCAAATTAGACAAGCTATGGTTATAGAAAGGCTTTATCAAAAAGCACTGCATCATCCGCTACACTATCGAAGTGCCCTGCAAAATAACGTGCACCATAGCCACAAGCCACTGTATAAGGCTCATTCATTAAAGTTTCTGCATATTTAGACCACTCGTGTATAGTGCCTAGAACTCTAGAATAAATACCATTTAGAATCGCTAACTCGGTGCTAGTGTAGTTTCCATCTATTCTGCTTTCTAGATCGAAGTAATATGCATTGATCCTCTTATAAGTAAGCTCTGGAAGCTCTTCCATACCACTGCCGAGTAGCTCGAAGCTTTTTAAAAAACCGATATCTATTAAGCCACCTCTAAATTCATAAGCTGAGTTCACAAGGGTAAGTGTAGTCGCTGAGCCTAAATCAAATAGATCGAATTTCATTTTCTCAAATAGTATTATAGCCCAGAGAATTTTAATTTTATTTTCGTCTGCTAATTCTCGGTAAGTATTTTTTAAGAGATTCTTTTGTTCTAAGAGTTCTTCATTAAATTCGATGGGAAACCAGATGGCGTGACGCTTCTGTAAATCCTGTAAAACATGCTTAATTTTATCTTTTTCAATAGGGTTATAAGATTTTTTAGTGCTAACTATAAAAACCCGAAAAGTATCCATTGCTATAGATTCGCTATACTTAAGTAGGGTTGAGGATATTTCTTTATCTAAATCTTCTATCTCAAAAAAAGTTTGTCGATTAAAATGATATTTAACGAGGCTATTACCGATATCAATAACTAATAACATGAGTTCTGTTTCTACTAATATTTATAACCTGATTTTTAAACCAAGTACTGCTTTTAAGCAATTTGATTTGAAGTTTAATCGGGGGCTTTTTTTTCAATCCTTGATAGTCGCCTTTATTGCAGCTATTTCTTCGACTTTTATGTCGCTCTCTGAAGGTTTAGATATAATTTTTCAGATCTTAGGCTCTGCTACATTAATTTTTTTAATTGGTTTTATTTTTACGCTAAAGCGTAATGATTTTTTTAAATTAATTTGTTTTCTCTGCTTCGCTAATTTACCACTGATTTTTAAAGCACCGCTAACCATAATTAGTTATAAACTGCCGTTTTTAGGCTTTACGTTATCTTTTATTCTTTCCCTTTGGGTGTTTAACCTGACTCTGATTGCGACAGCGACTATTTGTAAAATCTCTAAGGCACGTGCTCTACTTCTACTCTTAGTACCTACTATTTTACTGGTAATAGTAATATTTATTTTAGTAGTAAAATTCCTTTTACCTACCCTAGGAATGTTTATTTAAAAGGCTCTTAAGATTTATGAAAAAAGCTATCATCTTAGGCTCAGGGTTAGATATCTTATCTGGAGAGAAACCTATAGAATCTATTCCATACTCTGCCATCCCTAACTGGCCTTTAGGAAAGATTAAAGGACATAAAGGAGTTTTAGATAAGTATAAAAACATTTGGGTTTTGAGAGGGCGCGCTCATCTTTATGAGGGATTCAGTTGGGAGCAAGCTTGCTTTCCTACTCAGTATCTTATCGATCAAGGCATAGAAGAATTAATTCTTACATATGCAGCTGGCGGAGTGAATCCTGATTATGATATGCTTCGCGAAAATAGCCCAATGATATATTTTGCTGAAGTCGTCTGAATCGGCATTAATATCGCAACTCAAAGAGCTGAGTCAGTATGTCCTCTTTTTTAATGCTAAATTCTTAGA
>DAISHM010000235.1:0-3030 GCA_036822535.1 Candidatus Caenarcanales bacterium | reverse complement strand
ATGGTTTAATTTAAAACTCGATACCGAAATATCTTTAAGAATACCTTCACGCAAAGAATTCTTTTCATTTTCTTCAGGTCTAAATTTTAATACACCAGTATTCTCCTTTCCATCAACAGCTAAAGCGACTTGTCTCGATCTAGGTACTCCTCCCCCCATAACAAAACTCATTAGGTTATTAAAAGATCCAAAAGGAACGCTCATACTTCAAGATAATATCATGAGTTGATTATCTTACGTCTCTTTTCAAAAAACTAAAAAAAAAATAAATTCCACCTCAATATCTTGCGAAGCACTATAACACTTGCTAAGATATTAAATCTAGCGTTTGAAGCGACTGAATCACACTCGTTCCCATCCCGAACACGACAGTTAAGGCAGTTTGCGGTGACAATACTTGGTTGGAGACAGCCTGGAAAGATAGCTAAACGCTAGACTTTAATTTTAACTAAAAAGAGAAGCATTGTGGCTTCTCTTTTTTTTGTCTATAAAACTTATAAATCAATCTACCACCAACGCGTAGGCTGCAACTTTAACCTGTATAAAGGAACTCCGTTATAGTACTTTAAATCATCCATAACAGCATCGATTTTCTTCATCTGAAAATTCACACTAGACTTAAGCTCATCATCAGTGGCCTGCGGATTAGTCTCTTTATAATCTAATCTCAGACCAGCTCGTATTTCCTCACGACTAAAATACTTATCACGATTAGTATCCTCAATTTTATTTACCAGCCTATTTGGGAACACATAATCTGCTTTTTCTAAAACCATACGCAAATTAGTCTTCTCTGGACTTATAGTAGGGTAATTCTGTACAAATTCATCTGCCATAAAAATATAAAGGCAATCAAAATAATAAAATTATATATTTACTATAAAAAAAGGAGCCTGATTTTCACAAGCTCCTTTTAATCTTTATAAATCTAGGGTGGGAAAAGATCCTAAACTAGGCTTAAGCCACTGGCTCCTCTGCTCTATCAGCACCTTCTAAAAGAGCTTTTACCGATAAAGATACTCTACCTTTAAAATCTAGTCCTTGAACTAAAACCTTAGTCTTATCTCCGACCTTAAAGAAATCACCAATATCATTAACTCTCTCTAAAGCTATCTGAGAAATATGGACTAAGCCACTAACCCCTGGAATTAATTCTACGATTACTCCAATTCCATCTAGAACCTTCACTACCTCGCCTTCCCAGACTTCGCCCTGCTTCACGCCCTCAGCATTCGCTAAAACATACTTCTTAGCTAGTGCAGCAGACTCTTCTGAAACACAGTATACGCAGACAGTACCGTCATCAGTGATGTTAATCTCAGTACCAGTAACCTCGGTAATCCACTTAATGTTTTTACCACCAGAACCGATAACCGCTCCGATTTTATCTGGGTCTATCTTAAATGAAACTATTCTAGGAGCATTAGCTCTGAGCTCAGTCCTAGGAGCCGCTATCACAGCTTTCATCGCAGATAAAATATGCAACCTACCAGCTTTAGCCTGCTGAATCGCAGTCCTGATAATATCTAGAGAGATACCTTTAATTTTAATATCCATCTGCAAAGCAGAGATCCCAGACTCATTACCAGCCACTTTAAAGTCCATATCTCCCAAGAAATCTTCTAATTCATGAATATCACTCAATACCACAGTCTTAGCTTCTTCCTTAATTAAGCCCATCGCAATACCAGCTACTGGAGTGGTTACTGGCACACCAGCATCCATAAGCGCTAAAGAACTAGCACAAGTAGAAGCCATAGAAGTAGAACCACTAGATTCTAAAACTTCAGATACTACTCTGATTGCATAAGGAAAATCCTCTCTCTTCGGTAAAGATGGCTGCACAGCTCTCTCTGCTAAAGCACCATGACCGATCTCTCTACGTCCAGGGCCTCTATTAGGCTTCGGCTCACCGACTGACCAGCCAGGAAAATTATAATTATGCATATAATATTTCTCAGTCTCTGAATCGATTCCATCTAAAGAGCGAGCTAATTTTTCTGAACCTAAAATTAACATAGATAGAACCTGAGTATTACCTCTAGTAAATAGACCATCACCGTGTACACGCGGATAATTACCGACTTCTATCGCAAGCTGTCTAATCTCATCATTCTTACGAGCATCAGCTCTAATACCAGTCTCAGTGATTTGCTTTCTTAGTAATTTTTTCTCTAATTTTTTCATCTGAGCGCCTAATTCATGAGGATTATCTAATAGATATTCATGCAACTCATCATCTTCAGACAATGCATCTAAAGCTGCATCTACCTTAGCTTGGGCTTTAGACACCCACTCTCTTCTCGACGCTTTATTAGCATCTTGCATAGAAGCGATTAAATCCTCTTTAGCATTAGCTTCTACTAAGTCAATTAATTTCTGATTCGGCGTAGCTGGAATAAATTCTTCCTTAGTCACACCTACTTCACGAGCAAATTCACGAATAACCGCTACCTGCTCTTTAATTACTGAATGAGCAAAGACAATAGAATCGACGACTTTATCATCCTCGACGAAACTAGCACCAGCTTCTACCATCATTACAGAGTCTTCAGTACCAGCGACTACTATATCTAAAGCAGAGCTATTTATCTCATCCTCAGATGGATTGACTATAAAATTACCAGCCTCATCTAATGAAATCCTTACTGCACCGACTTCCCCTGCGACAGGTAAGCCCGATAATTCTAAAGCGAAGCCAACACCCAGCATAGCTAAGGTATCTGGAGGTACTGCCTCATCTACAGATAAAGTCATAACATTGACTTGGACTTCATATCTGTAAGCATCTGGGAATAAAGGTCTTATCGGTCTATCAATTAAACGTGATGTCAAAACCGCTTTATCACTAGCTTTTCCTTCTCTACGATTATAACTTCCGGGTATTCTACCCACTGAGTAAATTTTTTCTTCAAAATCAACCATCAAAGGAAAATAATCTAATTCGTTTTTCGCTCTCTCAGATTTAGTTACAGTAACGAGAAGTACAGTGTCTTCTCATCTAATCTGCACTGCAGCAGTTGCCTGACT
>DAISHM010000234.1:0-3035 GCA_036822535.1 Candidatus Caenarcanales bacterium | reverse complement strand
AATAAGGTTCAATATAATTACAGTCATCTAAAGGCTTTAGGGGAGAATATCTTAGTAAAAGGCTTTTCTATCTTTACGACTGATACTTATGAAAGTGATTCAGATGTACATTCTCGCTTTTTTTCACCATATTATGATGTGATAGAAGACCCCGTAACTGGCTCTGCTAATGCTCCTTTAGCAGTATATTTATGGAAAAACAATCTAATAAAGGGAGAACTCCCCCTTGTGATTAAAGCTGAGCAGGGAGACATACTTAGACGCAAAGGGCGCTTAGGAGTGAGACTATATAAGGATGCAGAGAGATTTATTCAAGCGGAGCTAATCGGTGAGGCTGTTACGGTTTTAGTAGGTGAGATCCTATACTCTTTAGTATAATTAAATCTCAATGTGCGGAATCGTATCCTATGTCGGAGAAGAGCCTAAGGCGGCTCGCTTATTATTACAGGGCTTGAAGAGTCTAGAGTATAGGGGCTATGATTCCTCTGGCATAGCACTTTTAAATGAGACCCTCTCTATTTATAAAAATAAGGGTAAAATCCTTGATTTAGAAAAGTCTCTCAGTAACTTATCTGATGCAGAAAGAGAGAAATTAGATTCTAGTATATGTGGGATAGGACACACTCGCTGGGCGACTCACGGTGAACCTAGCGATGTAAATGCTCACCCTCACATGGATAGCGAAGGAACTATTGCGGTAGTGCATAACGGTATTATCCGTAATTATTTAAAATTAAAAAATGAGTTAATTTATAAAGGCTATACCTTTAAAAGCGATACAGATACTGAAGTTATCGCTAATTTATTTTCATATATTCGTAAAGATCTTTTAGCGAAAGGGGAGTATGAAGACTTTTTAGCTTTAAGGCTTTTATCATCTAGATTAGAGGGGAGCTATGCGCTGGCTATTTTATTAAATGAGTCTGAGAACGCTAATCTCGCTTTAAATCAGCCACCTAAAAGAATTCTTTTAGCTAAACATGAATCTCCTTTGGTAATAGGGGTTGGGCATTTGGAGAATTTTGCTGCGAGTGATAGCGACACGGTTTTACAGTTTACAGATAGTATTATTCGTCTCGCTGATTGCGAGCTTGCGGTTATTAGTAAAAATACTATAGATATACAAGATTTTGAAGGAAATATCATTAAGCCAGTAATCGAAGTGCTGAAAAAGAATGACTCGTTAATGGATAAAAAAGGTTATAAGCATTTCCTTTTAAAAGAAATTAACGAGCAGCCTACAGTTCTATCTAAAATGCTCACTCTTATAGAAGACTCTAGTTATGAGGATTTTAAGCTGATTAACTTTAATCTAGATTTCTCTAAAATTGAGAAAATTTACTGTATCGCTTGCGGATCTGCGTTTCATTCTGCACAGATCTTAAAATATCTTTTAGGTTCTTGGTCTGCTTTATCAGTAGATGTAATAGTCGCAAGTGAATTTAATTTTCAGCATAAGTTAATCTCTGAGAGGGATTTAGTTATAGGAATTAGTCAGTCTGGCGAAACCGCAGATACTATACTAGCTTTACAGAAAGCGAAGAAAGCTGGTGCGAAACTGCTTGCTATCACTAATAGACCAGCTTCTGCGATTAATAATCTATGTGGTGTAAACACCTATATTACTCCTGCTGATTTGGAGATTTCAGTAGCTTCGACTAAAGCCTATACCTCACAGCTTTTGGCTCATTATCTGTTAGCTTTACAGATAGCTACTGCCCGTAAATCCATTTCCAGAGAGTTTTTCTCAGAAATTTTACATAATTTAAAAACCCTGCCAGTACTCCTAGAGCAGATGCTAAATCGTGCTAGTCAGTATAAGGCAGCTGCTGTTAACTACGCGGCTTACAGAGATTTTATTTTCTTGAGCCGCGGTATTAATCACACTACAGCTATGGAAGGTGCTTTAAAGCTTAAAGAATTAAGCTATGCTCACGCTAGCGCATATCCAAGTGGTGAGCTGAAACACGGGCCTATAGCGATTTTAGATGATAATGTACCTGTAATCAGCATCGCCGTGCCGAGCATCTATGAAGATGAGCAGGTAATTTATGAAAAGGTTATCCATAATGCTTTAGAAGCGAAGACCAGAAAATCACCGAGTATTTTACTTACTACTGATTCTAATCAAGATCACGTAGAGGAATTCGATTTAGTGCTGCGTATCCCAGATATAGACCAGCTTTACAGCCCAATTTTAGCTACTATACCTTTACAATTTTTAGCTTATTTTATCGCTGAAAATTTAGGTAAGGATGTAGATCAGCCAAGGAATTTAGCTAAGTCTGTGACTGTGGAGTAGGGTGGGATTAGTTAATCTGCTGTGATTTCAGGTGTTAGTCTACTTTCCCTTATATAATGTTATTCAATGAAGCTGTTGTTGACTAATGTTGGCCTGATTAAAAAAGCTGAGATAGATTACTCTTCTAATCTAATCATTCTGACTGGTCCTAATAACACTGGCAAGACTTATGCTGCTTATGTTTTATATGGGTTATCTCGTATTATTTATGATAATTTATTTGAGATAAAATCTTTGGGAAGTGTTGGTGGGAATTCTTCAGATGATTATGTTAAAAAAATTAAAGAGATCGAAAATAAGGGATCAGTTTCTTTTAATTTTGAAGAATTATCAAAATTTGCTCTTAACTTACTTAATCTATATTTAAAGGATAATTCATCTTTTCTTTTAGCAAAGATTTTTAATACTACAGATAGTGATTTTTCTAATAGTGAAATTGAAATACAAGTATCTAATCTTAAAAATTTCCACAAACAGATTTTATTAAGGGAGTTTGAAACGCGCGTGGCACTCCCTGCAAATGCAAAATTTAAAATTACCAAGAAAAAGAAAGATAAAGATCTGAATATATCTTTGGAAGAACCTCCTGATCTCAGTTCGAGCCAACCTTCTCCTTGGAGTTATATTGATGTTTTATTATTGCCATTATTAGACTTAGGGCTGTCTACTTTTCTAGATAAAGATCCCTTTATCGCTACTGCGGAAAGGGGAGCTATAAATTTATTTGCCAAAG
>DAISHM010000233.1:0-3061 GCA_036822535.1 Candidatus Caenarcanales bacterium | reverse complement strand
CATCAGGTAGTGGCTTTACCTACAGAGACCGTCTATGGTTTAGCTGCCTTAGCGGCAAGTACTGAAGCTGTAGAGAAAATTTTTAAAATAAAGGGTAGACCTAGTTTTAATCCGATTATTTCACACTACGCTAGTCTAGATGAGCTTTTTAAAGATGTAGAGGTAGATGAGAGAGCTATTAAGCTAGCTGAGAGCTTTTGGCCGGGACCGCTGACTATGATTTTAAATAAGAGTAAAGATTCACGCATTACTGATCTAGTCTGTGCAGGTTTAAATACTGCTGCTGTAAGGATTCCACGTCATGAATTTACTTTAGAACTACTAAAGCAATTAGGAGAGCCTTTAGCTGCACCTAGTGCTAATCCCTCTGGCAGATTAAGTCCTAGTGCTGCTCAGCACGTAGCTGATTTATTCGAAGGACGTTTAGAGTGGATAGTAGATGGCGGTCGCTGTAAGAAAGGCTTAGAATCTACAGTTCTAGACCTTAGTAGTGATACGCCTAAATTATTACGCTATGGTACGCTTACTGTAAAGGAAATAGAAAATGTAATAGGGAAAGTGGCTTTAGCAGAACATGATGAAACTATTAAATCTCCAGGTATGCTGCTTAAACACTACGCTCCTAAATCTCCACTGCGTTTAAATTATGATTTTACTAGTTCTATTTTAGAGAATGAGGCTTTAATTAGCTTTGGTTCTATCGCAGAAGCTTTGACTAAAGCTGAATCTAATTATACTGAGGCTGATTTATATTCTAAATTTAGGAAAATAGTAAATATTAGTCCTAGTGCTGATTTAGATGAGGCTGCCGCTAAATTATTTGCAGCGCTGCATGATTTAGATAGCCTAGCTTTAAGTAGCATCGCGATTATGAAAATTCCAGATGAAGGGGTAGGTAAAGCGATTAATGATAGACTTTCCCGTGCTGCTAAAATGTAATTAGTATGTTTTTAAGCTACCTTAGTTTAGTTTTAATTACTTTTCTTAGCATGGAGTTAGTCGCTAATCTATCTCACCGTTATTTAATGCACGGCACTATGTGGCATTTTCATGAAGATCATCATCAGAAGGAGATAGGCTTTTTTGAGAAGAATGATATATTTTTCGTAATTTTCGCTCTACCAGCTATGTTACTTCTTATGGGTGGTTTCTTTTTAGCTAATTTATATGCTTACGCTTTAGGCTTAGGGATTACTCTTTATGGTGTTTGTTATTTTTTAGTACACGATGTCTATATACATAAACGCTTTAAATTTTTAGATAAGGTCTCGCATCCTTATCTAGAGGCTCTTAGGCGTGCTCATAAAGATCATCATAGTCATATTCATAAAGAAGATGGAGAAAATTTCGGTATGCTCTGGGTGCCGCTTAAATACTATTCCTTATGATAGCTTTTACTTATCTTCTAATTAATTTCTTTAGTGTTATAGTGCCGGTCTCTTTTAGCTTTGAGGCTAAGCTTAAATTTTATAAGCTTTTTCCCTTTCTAATTCGAGGAATTCCTATAGTCGCTGCTGCTTTTATAGTCTGGGATTGTATTTTCACATATTTAGGGGTCTGGGGCTTTACTGCTAAATATTTATGTGGCTTAAAAGTTTTAAATCTCCCTTTAGAAGAGGTTTTATTTTTTATCTGCGTGCCTTATTCTTGTATTTTTACTTACGAAGTGCTTCGCTATTTTATATCGCAGCCCTTTGCTGGATTTGATTTTAGACGTCTAAATCTTATTCTTTCCTTACTATTATTTATAAATAGCCTTATTTTCTACGATAAGGCTTATACTTTTTATACTAGTATATTTTTAGCTATAACTTTATTTATCCTAAGGAAAAGTCATTTCCTGCCCAGCTTTTATTTAATGTATTTAGTAACTCTAATCCCTTTCTTTATTGTTAATGGTTTGCTTACTGGGATAGCTTTTGATGAGCCAGTGGTTTTTTATAATAACGCTGAAAATCTTTCGCTTAGAGCTTTTACTATTCCAGTAGAAGATTTCTTTTACGGAGCCTTAATGCTAATCTGGAATATCTTTTTTTTAGAGCATTTTAGGAATGCAGAGAGAGATGTTGCCAGATAAACCATTTAGTCATGTATCCATAGATTATCTACTGACTAAGTGGAATGAATATGTCTATGAAAAAGAGAAGGACTTAAGAGAGAAAATTGCATTTAGTGTATTTAAGAAATTTTATGAATCGCTTTATGGTATTCATTCTCTAGATAGTTTTTATAAAGCAGCGGAGCAGCAATCATCTATAGATTTTTTAGGAGAGATCGCTGGGCGTAAAATAGGTCTAGAGATTACTGAATATTTCGATGAAAGCTTTATGGATGAAGAGAGAAACGCTATCGCAGATTTAGTTTCAGCGAATTTAAATAGTAAAAGATTTATTTCTGATTGGTTTAAATTTTCAGATCGTTTACGCCGCAAGCTTTTAGAAGTTAATATCTCTGGAGTTTATGGCGTTTTTTATTTTAAAGAGGCTCAGCTAGAGACTTTAAAGCTAGAGCAAAATTCTTTACAGCAGATTTTATTTACTGATGAATTATTCTTTGAAGAAGTTCTTTCTGAAATCTCTAAGCGTTATGATGAAATAAAAGAGAAAGGGCAGTTTAATATAGTTCTAGAGAAGTATTCAAAAATTCTTATTCGTATTTTATGTAAACACGAACCTGCACATAATGCTTTGTTTTGGCATAGTAAGTTTATTTCTACTAATGATTTTTATAACCCTGAAATTATCGTTAATATTATTAAACATAAATCTACGAAAAAATATCGTGGAGATTTCGATGATAAATGGCTTCTAGTATATTGCTGGTCTAGAACTTTAAATAGTTTTATGCGTCAAGATCGAATTATTGATGACTGGGAGACTATCTTAAGTCAAATAGGAGAGCATGGTTTTTCTAAAATTTACTTCCTGTCTCCGTTTTATTATGGGCTAGATTCGCGTTCATGAAATTTCGGTGTTTGCCACCGAAATTTCATGGCATAATGTAGCTAATGCCTTTAATCGAAAGAAAAAAAGAAATAATAAAAATAAAAGAGAAGCTAAGC
>DAISHM010000232.1:0-3079 GCA_036822535.1 Candidatus Caenarcanales bacterium | reverse complement strand
AGAGCTTAGATTAGATGAGTTAAATCGACTAGTTAAGACTTATGGTGGGGTAAGTATAGAGCATATAGTACAAAAACGCCTCAATCCAAATTATAAAACTTATGTAGGAGAAGGTAAGTTAAGAGAGCTGTTAGATCGTTTTAAAAGCTTTGATGATTTAGATGTAGTGATTATTAATAACATTTTAAAGCCACGCCAGATCTATAACCTAGAAGAATTTTGCATTTATTATCAAATCCAGAAAAGAAAAGAAGAAATTGAAGAACTCGAAAAAGAGGGACATCTAAATTCAGCTATTTCTCGCTGGGAAAATCCTAAAAAAATTAAAGTCTGGGATAGAGTAGATTTAATTCTAAAAATATTTGATAAGCATGCTACTACCGTAGAAGCTAAGTTACAGATTGAGCTTGCTAGCATAAAACATATGGGACCAAGGATTTTCGGGATGGGTCTAGAACTCTCTCGTCAAGCTGGTGGTATCGGAACTGTAGGTGCAGGTGAATCGAATACGCAAATGATGAAACGTCACTTACAGAAAAGAGAAAAGCTCATAGAGACTAAAATTGAGCAATATGGGGAAGTGCAGCGTAGACACCGTGATTCACGCCGTGATAAAAATTTTAAGACTATAGCTCTAGCTGGCTACACTAATGCAGGAAAAAGTACTCTAAAGCGCTCTTTAACTAAAAAACAGAATACCTATGTCGCAGACGAGCTTTTCGCTACCTTAGATTCGACCGTAGGCGAGCTTTACTTACCTCTATCACAGCAGAAGATAATGATCGCAGACACCATAGGCTTTATCCAAGATCTACCACCAGATTTAATCGATGCTTTTAAATCGACTCTAGCTGAGATTATTGAAGCGGATATTATATTTCTCGTAATTGATATCGCAGATAAAAATATTTTATTAAAAATCAGTGTAGTTGAAGATATACTCAGGCAGCTAAAAGTAGATGATAAAAAAGAAAAGTATTATATTTTTAATAAAATAGATAAGCTCGATTCTTTAGTTGAAGAAGGAGAAATAAGCTTAGAAGAGAAAGAGAATCTTATTATTAGACTAAAGGCTGAATTTTCAGCTTTTAGACCAGTTTTCTTATCTGCTACTGATAAAAGTTCTTTAGCTGAGTTAATTAATCACATTGACAAAATGGCTATGCTTCAATAAATTTGGCAATCCGCATTTATTTGGGTAAAATGAAAGTATGAAACAAGCAAAAGTAACAGTTATAGGAGCAGGTAATGTAGGAGCTACTGCTGCTCAGAGACTCGCTGAAAAAAATATCGCTAATGTAGTTTTAATTGATGTAGCAGAAGGAATAGCAAAAGGTAAAGCTTTAGATTTAATGGAAGCTAGACCTGTAGAACTTGAGGATAGATATATAATCGGTGGAGCTGATTATTCACTTAGTAAAGATTCGGACATAGTACTTATGACAGCTGGTTTAGCAAGAAAACCAGGGATGAGCAGAGATGATCTTTTAAAGATTAATGCTGACATAGTGAGCTCTTGTATAGAGAATGCTTACAAATACTCTCCAGAAGCGATTTTCATAGTAGTATCGAATCCAGTAGATGCGATGACGCAGCTTACATATAAGATACTCTCGGAGAAAGGAGTTAAAAAGCATAAAATTATTGGCATGGCTGGGGTCTTAGATAGTTCTCGTATGGCTTTCTTTATTGCTGAAGCTTTAGATGTCTCTGTGAAAAATATACAGCCTTGTGTTTTAGGTGGTCATGGTGATGATATGGTACCTGTAGCAAGATACACCACAGTCGCTGGTGTTCCTCTTACAGAACTGCTTTCAGAAGAGAAAATTGCTGCGATAGTAGAAAGAACTCAGAAAGGCGGAATAGAAATCGTAAATCTTTTACAGACTGGCTCTGCTTTTTATGCTCCAGCGAGTTCAGCTGTGGAAATGAAAGATGCTATATTACATGATAAAAAACAAATATTACCTTGTTCTTGTTATTTAGAAGGCGAGTACGGTATTTCTGGAGTTTTTGTAGGTGTACCGACTAAGCTTTCTAGTAAAGGGATTGAACAGATTTTAGAATTAAAACTAAACGAAACTGAAATCACAGCTTTAAAAGCTTCAGCAGAATCTGTAAGAAAAAACGTACAGAGACTAGAAGAACTGAAAAGTTTAGTGAGTTAAGCTCACTTTAGAATTAAACCCAGTAGCCACGTGGATTAGACTGTTCATGGGCTTCTTGCATTTTATGAGTGTTTTGTTTCATGACATTTACAACCTGTGCTATTACCCCGCTGAGATCCTCACTCAGGTAATATGCTCCAGAAGCTCTTACATGTCCTCCAGCATCTCTCTTTCTATCTTCATCTAGAGGTATTTCTTTAGCTAACTCAGCGACATTTAAATTTTCTAATCTACCATAACCTGTTTTTTCATCATTAATTCGCAGACTCACTTTATATTCTTTTTTAGCAGCGGTTTCTGGAAAGTCTTTATCTCCTAGTCTTTCCTGAGCTTCCTGATTTAGCTGTTTAAGCTGATCTTGACTTAATGTAGAGATAGCGACTACATAATTATCTATATTTATTTTATGCGTATGTGGCAGAACTAAATCCAGCAATGCTTGTTCTTTAACGCTTGGACTAGTCATAATTTTAAAAATATTTTGATCACAAGCTTCTACAATAGCCCCATATTTTTCTAAATTGTATCTAAGCTCCTGAAGTAACTTATGCCTAGGGGTATTCTTAGTATCTAAAGTTTCATTTCTTGCTATGACCTGATTATCATGTGAAATCCCATAATAAATATAGGTAAGCGAATCAGAGTCTAGTAAAGGTTTATTTGTATATCTCTTTTCTAAAGCCTGTGCCATTTTCAGCACTATATGTGAGCTACTCAGGGCACTAGAGTCATGAAAGTACATTAGGTTTTCTTTAGGCTCTAATGGCATTTCTATTTCAGGAGATAGCTCTGGATTTTTAGGTTTATTAAATAAAGGCTGGCTGCCTGAACCATGCTCATCGATTTGTAAAATATGCTTAGCATTATGAATAGTTAGATATACATATTTTAGTTTTTCAAAATTTTTAATA
>DAISHM010000231.1:0-3084 GCA_036822535.1 Candidatus Caenarcanales bacterium | reverse complement strand
CTAGTGATTCAGAGCGTATAAAAGTTTTAAGTGCAGTACCTTTAGTATCTACAGACAATAATAGTCTTGGACATAATATTTTTCTTAAAGGCACTGTAAATAGTGCTAAAGATGCTCTACTTGCTCTATCTTACGCAGCTAAAGCAGTTAATGATGAGGGTATTAAAATATTTTCAAATCCTGGAGGCAATTTCAGAAACCTAGAAGAAGCTAAAAGCCCAGAACAGTTAAACAATAATCCTAATCAGAGTTTCATTAGTTACTATGAGAACTTTAACAGCATAAAAAACACTGAAAACATACACCGTGATTTAGTTCTTGCTTCTAAATCAGAAAAAGTAATTTCTTTTATTAAAGTAAAAGAAGCTAGTCGCTTTAAAGTAAAAGTCAGATTTTTAGAAATGGATGCACGCTATGTAGATCAATTCATGAATAGCTTACTCGTCACTAGTTCTGGAAATGATCTTAGAGGAGTCATAGGTTCACCAGTTTTAAATAGCCCAGCTCTAAGATCTGGATCACCTTTTAGCACTAATTCTGGCAGCTCTGGTTTTGACATAAATGGTTTAGTAAGTCTAGGTTCCACTGTTCTTGGTGGAAATTTAGCGAGTGGAGCTCTAAAACTATTCGATGGCACTGTACTTAATTTAATGATAAATAACCTTTTAGAGAAAGGGGTCTTAAAACTAGTTAATGAATTTTCTCTAGTGACCCATTCAGGAGAAGAGGTTAGCTTAGGGAAAGGCAGTCGCTTCCCTATACCACGCTTAAACAGTAATTTAGGTGGTAATACACTAGGCGTAGAGTACATACCGATAGGTTTTCAAGGTGAACTTAGAGTTTCTGAGTTAGAGAATGATTTAATTGATGTACAGCTTGCTAGTAGACTCACTTCAGCAGAGCTTACTAATAATAGTCTGAGTGGTTTTTCTATCCCTATCTTTAATGAACAGTTTACCAATAATGGAACTGTCTTAAAAAATGGTCAAGAAATAATTATAAATAGCTTTCTGACTGAATCAGAAAGCTACAGTAAAGCTAAGTCACCTTTAGCAAGGATCATTCCTCTACTCGGAGAATCACGCCGTAAACAAAATACCAAAAATGTATTATTCATTGCCCTAAAAGCTGAGAGAGAGGATTTTAATTTAAATAACAATGTTAATGAAGATTTCAGAGGATTATTTAAAAATAATTAGTCAGTCTTATGGAACATATAATTAGCAGCTCTATTATTTTCATTTGCCTTCTAGGCTTTATGTTAAATGGACTTAGTCTTTTTAAAAGTGATCTAAAGCTACACAAAGACTCACAGAGAGAACATAATCTAAATAAAAAAGAACTTAATTCTAGAAACGAAAAAAATGCCATTATCAGTAATTAATTTCAGTTTCCTTATCAGCAGTGCTTTTCTAATCTTAGTACAGATTATTATCCCCTGTTTAAACACACATTATTGCTTAGAGAAACAGCGTAAGCTGATAGAGAAAGCTGAACTCATAATTCATAAAAACTCTTCTAATGCAGATTTAATAAGCAATAAACTTCGTGAAATCAATGAAATTAAAAATGTTTATGAGATTAAAGATGGCTATTATAGTGAATTTCAGCTAGAAGTAAATTATTCAGATCTACTAAAAAAACAGCATTTATTTAAACACAGCATCAAAAGTGCAGAGGATAAGTATTGAAACTATGGAAAACAAATCTGACAAATTAACAGCGATTGTAATCGAAGACCAATGCGTAATCTGGGACTATATACATAATATTCTCAGCCCTTACTATGAAATTAAATCTTTCTGCAATTCAAGCAAACTTGCAGAAAAAGCTTTTATCGAATTCAAACCAGATCTAGTTTGGTTAGATTGCTATCTTGGAGAGCTTTGTGAAAATCACTTAGGACTTAAAAACAGTGGTCTAGCACTTGCTGCATGGATGAAAAAACACAGTCCTAACACTAAAATATTTTTATTTACCGCATCCTATGAGAGTTCTATTATCTATAAAGCAGAATCTATTGGTATTGAAGCTGTCTTCTTAGGGGCTAAATTCTCTAATAATAAAAATGGGATTGTAAGTATTATTGAAAGGGTTAAGCAGGGCGAGAAAAGTATATACGTTGATTCTAGAAAAATCTCAGAGACAGCTTTAAAGCGAGTAGGGAAAATGACTTTCTTTGAATTTTGTGTAGTCGCCTCATTACTAATCGGTAAAAGTACTGCGAAAATAGCTGATGAATTAAATAGTAATCGTAAACAAATAAATAACACTCTTTACCGCGTAAAAGAGAAATATGATCTCAGTGATGATCTGAGTCGTGAAGAGGTTTTAGAAGAGCTTAAAGAAATAATTTTAAACAGCTTTGAGCAGTTAGAGCAGCAGCATATCTCTGAATTTCATTGTCTTTTTAAAATTACAGATGAGCTACTAAACCCAGTTGTTAATCAGATCCGCCAAGGAGGATTAAAAGGTGCAAGTTTGAGTTCTTTACTAGAGAATCAAATCTAATCCCGAAAGTACTTTCAGCCAGGTGTGCTAATTATTTGTGGTCTCAGCCTCTCCACCACATCATCTTCCACCTCATTTTCAGCTTTCCAATCTTTTACATCAAGCTGAATAAATCTTTCATTCATAAATTCATTCATTTTAGGAGTGTAAGCTAGATACAGAGAAGATTCCAGCCTAGAGAAATCTGCCATGAATTCTTCTGCCTTATTCCAAATTATAGCTTCATAGACCTTCAATGCCACACGATCAGTAGCTGAGTTCTGCGTAAAAAGCACTCTAGGAAAAGCTGCCTTCACTAAAATTTTTAAATGCTTTCTATCTTTTCCTAAAAAACGGTGAGAGACTATCTTTAAAGGTCCAGAAACGAAAACAGGTTGAGGATGATCAATCCCAAAGGGAGCTAATTTTTCTATTCGTTTTAAAAGCTTTTCATTATTCTCTTCTAGAAATAAGGCTGAATCTATTTTAATTAATTTAGATAAATCTAAGCCTGAAAGGCGCTGCTTAAAATGAAGACGGCAGAGATTAATAAATTTCATAAACTCATCTTTCGCTATCGAAACGCCTGCTGCT
>DAISHM010000230.1:0-3087 GCA_036822535.1 Candidatus Caenarcanales bacterium | reverse complement strand
CATCAATTAAAAAGTAAATATTCACAGCCTTATCCTATTTGGGCTTTAGTAGAAACAATTAGCCTAGGCACTTTATCAACTCTCTTTAAAAATCTCAGATTAGCAACAATTAAGAATGATTTAGCAGGGATATATAATGTTAAAACTCATTCTAAAAAGTCTGCTGGAGCTATATTTGAAACCTATTTACAACATTTGACTGTTTTAAGAAACATGTGTGCTCATCATAGCAGGCTTTGGAACAAGAACATAAATACACCTTTTACCATTCTTCCAGAAATGAAAGCTATAAACCCAGGCTCTAATAAGGTTTTCAATAGTTTCATTTTAATTAAGCATTTAATGCAAAAGGATTTTCAACAAGATCCTATTTGAGATCTTCCTCCGTTGGTGGTAAACGAGGTTTGGGATTTTGTTTGGATTTTTTTATATGTTCTTTCAAATCATCATGAATAGCCAAAAATAAATCTTTACCATTAACTTAAAGCGAAACTTAGAGAATAGAAGGACGCTATGGAATAGTGATTAACAGCTCAGAAAAGGTTTTAAAGCTCTCAGAGAAAATATACCAAATCCCTGTAAACTTTATTTAATCTGGGCTGTATTCAATTTACTATTCTTAAAACCAAAGCCAAAATAAATAACCAAACCTATAGCCATCCACGCCAGAAACCTCTGCCAGTTAGCAATACCAAGCTCTGTCATTAAATAAAAACAAGACAGTAAACCAAAGACTGGAATCACTGAAAGCTTCTTAATCGCACTCATAATAGTGATAAACACTGTAAGAGCAAAGAAAGTGAAATAAGGGAATTTATGTAAGAACACATCTATAGGGGCTTTCACTGGATCATAAAGACTAAAAAACTCAGGGAAAAAGTTGACATTAAAAACATTAATTAAAATCACAGTTAATAAAAATAAACTAGGAATGATATAACGCCCATTAATAAAAGGGACTTTAAACCTACCAGCCTCTACATTCTTAGGAAGTAATAAAATACCAGCACAGACAGAGACGAAAGCAAATAAAGTACCGATACTATTTAAATCTGTAGCAAACTCACCATCTAAAATGAGGGTAGAGACTGAGACTAAGAGACCCATAATAATGGTAGCGAAGCTAGGTGTCTGAAATTTAGGATGAATGTGTGAGAATTTTTTAGGTAATAGCCCATCACGACTCATCACCATCCATATTCTCGGCTGAGCTAATTGGAAAACTAATAGTACGCTTGTCGTAGCGACTACTGCACTTAAAGCTAGAATCCCACCTAACCAGTCCAAACCTACTCTCTCAAAAGCAAAAGCTAAAAAATCACCTACATTTAGTTCAGTGTAATTTACCATACCAGTCAGGACTACTGAAATAGCGATATAGAGAAGAGTACAGATAAGTAAAGCATTCATCATGCCTTGTGGTAAATCTTTCTGTGGATTTTTACATTCTTCTGCGGTAGTAGAAATAGCATCAAAACCCATATAAGCGAAGAAAACCGCTGAAACGCCCTGCATGACACCAGATACCCCATTAGGTGCAAATGGCACCCAGTTAGCTGGATTGACGTAAAAAGCACCAATTAAAATAACTAAGACTACGACCGCGACTTTAAAAACTACCATGAACACGGTAGTATTACGAGACTCCTTCACCCCTACATAGACTAAAGCCGTAATTAAAGCCACTATCATAAAAGCAGGGATATTTAAAATTACTGGAACACCAAAAAGCTGTGGAGCATTTACCCATAAATCATGCATTCGCTGAGTATATTCTGGGATCACAGCTCCAGATTCACTTAGCTGTAAAAATTTATGATGATATTTTTCGGCAGCTAGATAGCTATTACAGAGAAAGTCTGGAATTCTAACGCCGAAGCCCTCTAGGAAGCTACAGAAATTAGCTGACCAAGCTATGGCTACAGTAGCATTACCGATAGCGTACTCTAAGACTAAAGTCCAGCCAATTATCCAGGCGATTATTTCACCGAAAGCGACATAGGCATAAGTATAGGCACTACCTGCTACAGGGATTCTAGAAGCAAATTCAGCGTAACATAAAGCACAAAAGACACAGGTTATCGCAGTAAAAACGAAAAGTAGAGAAACCGCTGGACCGCCATTAAAACAGGCTCTACCAATAGTAGAGAAAACCCCCGCCCCAATAATCGCAGCTACACCTAAAGCAGTCAGATCACGAGCGGTAAGAATTTTTTTCAAATTCACATGAGCACCACTATCTATCTGCTCTTCAGCACAGCCTTCTATACTCTTTTTTCTAAAGAGTGCTGAGCTACTAGCTTTTATCTTTTCCGTAACCATCAAAACCTACCGATATAAAAATATCCAGAAAATCAATTCTAACATTAGGAAGAAAAGCTGTTTCAAGAGGTTGGTATTATTTAGAGCAAAAAGGCTGGGCTTTAAGTCATCGCCAACTCGAGAGGCTTATCACGCTCCACGAAATCTAAATCCTTCGCAAAAGATTCATCTAAAACAGATAGAGATAATGCTGCCAGCAAAAAGCAAGCAGCTCCCATAATCGCAGCAGCATAAATATTTCCAGTATAAGTTTCTAAAGCTTTAAATAAAAGGGTTACAGGCACTACCGCTCCTCTAACGAAGTTAGGAACAGTAGTAGTGACTGTCGCTCGGATATTAGTTCCGAAAGATTCTGCTGCCATGGTAACAAATAAAGCCCAATAGCCAGTAACGAAGCCGATAATAAAGCAAAGTATATAAAAAACTTCACTGCTAAGATTTTTAGCAAATAGAAAAATACCACTAATCAGTACAGTAGCAGCGAGATACAAATAAACTACCTTTTTACGGCTCTTAAAAAATTGACTTAAAAAACCACTAAAAAGATCTCCTAGAGAAAGTCCTATATAAGCGTACATAATAGAGAAACCGACTTTCACAGGTTCGCCACTAATCGAATTAGCACTAGCAAAGCTTTCTGAAAATTTAATTAAAACCCCGATACAGAACCAGACTGGCAAGCCGATCAAAATACATGCCATGTATTTTTTAAAACGCTCAAAAGAACTAAATAAGATAAAAAAGTTTCCTTTCTGAACAGCACTG
>DAISHM010000229.1:0-3119 GCA_036822535.1 Candidatus Caenarcanales bacterium | reverse complement strand
AATAAGTCTGGAGCTCAAATTCTTGTTGATTGTGGTTTATTTCAAGGTTTAAAGAATCTTCGTGAACGGAACTGGGAAGCACTGCCTATAGATTTAAATGCAATATCAGCGATTATATTAACTCATGCACACATCGATCATAGCGGTCTAATTCCCAAGCTGTTTCGAGATGGCTATCGCAATGATATTTATTGCACTCATGGTAGCAGAGCTTTAGCAGGAATACTATTAATCGACAGTGCCCGTATCCAAGAGGAAGAAGCTGAATATGCTAATAAAAAAAGATATTCTAAACACAATCCAGCATTAGCTTTATACTCTGAGATGGATGCTTTAGCCTCCCTAGCTTTATTTCATACTAAAGAGTTTACAGAAAGCTTTAATGTAAATGGTTTTAAAATACAATTTTACAAAGCAGGTCACATACTAGGTGCAGCCTCAGTACTTATAGAAGCTGATGGAGTTAGATTACTTTTCTCTGGTGATTTAGGAAGAAGAGATGATTTATTAATGGAAGCACCTCATAAAGCAGTAGCAGCAGACTATGTAGTTATAGAATCTACTTATGGAGATCGCTTACACCCTGTGGTGGATCCTCTCGCTGAATTTAAAAAACTAGTCGAAGAAATTCAGCATAAAAGATCAGTACTCTTAATCCCTAGCTTCGCTGTCGGTAGAGCACAGAGCATCATTCTACTCCTGCACCAGTTATTTAAGAAGTATCCGAAGCTAAAAGTACCTGTTTATTTAAATAGTCCTATGGCTAAACAGGTTACAGAGCTTTATGAAAAATATTCATCAGATCATAAATTAACTAAGGCAGAGAGTAAAGAAATTTTTTCTTCCATTAAGATTATTTCAAGCATAGAGGAATCTAAGGCACTGAATGAAAATAAGGGACCGATGATTATTATCTCAGCAAGCGGCATGCTGACAGGCGGGCGTATACTGCATCATCTAGATACTTATGGTGATAACCCCGATAATATTCTTTTACTAGCTGGCTTTCAAGCTGAAGACACTAGAGGCTATGATATTGCTCATGGAGAGAGTCGTATAAAATTTCATGGTACTTATCATCAGCTCAGACTTAAAGTTGTACAATTCGATTTCCTCTCAGCCCATGGTGACCAAAAAGATTTACTAGACTGGCTCTCATCTATACCTAGTCCACCTCGCAGAGTATTTATCACTCACGGAGAGCCTTTAACTGCTGATTCTTTTCGTAAAAAAATCATAGAGGATTTAAATTTTAATGCCTTGGTGCCACGAGATGGAGAGATTATAAATCTATGAGATATCAAAATCATCGACATCATTCATCAGATTTAAGTGAAAGAAGCCTACTTAAATGCCTAAAAGCAGACCAAGAGACTAAATTAGATGATGCTTGGCGTGTTTTAAAGATACAAGCTGAGATGGTAGAAGCCTTTGAGTTACTAAGAAACACCCATAAAGCAATCTCTATTCTTGGTTCAGCGAGAGTGAAAGAAGATTCTCAATATTACAGAGATACTGAATTATTAGCAGAAAAGCTCTCTAAAGAAGGCTTTGATATTATCACTGGTGGAGGCCCTGGCTTAATGGAAGCTGCAAATAAAGGTGCTCAAAAGGGTTTAGGTAGATCTATTGGTTTAAATATTTTACTTCCTGAAGAACAAATCCCTAATTCTTATCAGGATCTTGAACTAGAGTTTCGTTATTTTTTTATTAGAAAACTAATGTTTGCTAAATATTCTTTTGCTAGCATCTTTATGCCAGGTGGCTTTGGTACTTTAGATGAGATGTTTACCATTCTTACACTTATTCAAACCAAAAAAATGGACTACACACCAATAATACTTTATGGCTCTGATTTCTGGAAGACACTCATAGAATGGCTTAGAGACTCCGTAAAAGCAGAAAATTTTATTAATGCTGAGGAGCAGAAATTAATTAAGGTGTCGGACGATATGGATGAAATTATCTCGGTCATTAAAGACACTTATACTAATTTCAGCCTTAAATAATGAATCAGATTAATCGCTAAATAAGCTAAAAGTAAATCTAGGATAAGAGTCCAGAGACTAAGATCAATAAATTTAAAAACATTAAATCTCATAGTCAGTATTAGCAAAGCATTTGCAAAGATATGTAAAACTAAAAACGCTAAAAGAGGTTTGTATAATTTCTTTTTATCATCTAAAGTCTCTTCAAAGCTAGATCTATATAGAAAAGCAAATATAGTAAATGGAACTAAAGCGAGCAAATATATAAAACCTGTTTCTAGAACATAAGATAAACCTGCTCCGAAAGAAAAAATCTGTAAACCAAGTAAACCTAAAATCAGATAAGCTAATGAGCCTACAGTCGCGTAATTTTTTGTAAAAACCTGACTAATAATAAATGGTGCAAGAAAAATAGGAGAGTAGCTATATTCACCTACAGTAAAGACAGTCAATCCTGAAAGGATAAGTATAGCGAGGGTAAATAAAGTGCGGCTAAAATCGTAAAACATCAGTCTAGAAGTACTTTTAGTATAAACCGTTTATAAATCTATTTACAGCTTTTTTACGCTATCCATAATTTTTTTATGAGAGAATCATGGCTGATGCTATTTAAAAGACTTTCCCTGCCTTTTGCCCCTTATATACTGAGTCTGATTTGCTTTCTTAACATTTTTAATATCAGTCCTCTAAACGCAGCGATGGCTTCTATCACGACCTTCGAGACTGGCGGTGCCTCTAATTCACCTGGAATTGCAGATAAAAATCATCTACTAATCGAGCTTATACCTATGCATTACGATAGTAAGTTTAATGGTAATAAGTCTTATAACTATCAGCTTGGCTTTACTAAATTACGCTATGGTCTTATTGAAAATAAACTAGAGGGCAGGCTCACTAGTGCAGGTTTAAGGCTTAATGAAATTGATTCTGGTCTTAGTAATATTTCTTTAGGTACGAAAATAAGGCTCAGAGACGAATCTAAATATTTACCGAGTGCAGAGATTATCACAGACTGGGAAATACCTGTAGGAGAAAGAGATTTAAGGAATCCTGGTTTCGATCATAGTTATATGCTGGTTATGGGGAAAGCCTTTACTAAAAAGTTCGGCAGTATTATTAATACGACTATAG
>DAISHM010000228.1:0-3148 GCA_036822535.1 Candidatus Caenarcanales bacterium | reverse complement strand
ATTAAAGATGCTGGAGCTATTATAAATAAAGGCTGTGATTCTTTTTTAGATGCTTTAAAAGATAAAGCGATGCGCTATAAGTCTGTACCCTGCATAGCTAGATCTCATGGTATACAGGCAGAGCCTACGAGCTTTGGCTTAAAGCTTCTAAATTTCTATGCTGATATAGAAAGAGCTAAGCTAAATTTTAATAAGGCTTTAGAAGATTTAAGAGTAGGTATGTTTAGTGGTGCAGTAGGTACTTATGCTAACACTGAACCTGAAATAGAGAGGCTTACCTGTGAAAACCTAGGTCTAAAACCAGTGAAAATCAGTACCCAAGTGATTAGTCGTGATCTATATGCTTATCTTGTAAATAATATGGCTGTGGCAGCGACTTGTATAGAAAAAATTAGTACTGAGATTCGGCATTTACAGCGTACTGAAGTTTTAGAAGTAGAGGAACCTTTCTATGAGAAGCAGAAGGGATCTAGTGCTATGCCACATAAGCGTAATCCTTGGAAATCTGAGAATTTATCTGGTCTAGCTAGGTTAATGCGTGCTTATGCTTCAGCAGTTTTAGAGGATATAGTGCTTTGGCATGAAAGAGATATGTCGCATAGTGCAGTTGAAAGAGTTGCTCTAGTCGATGCTTTTATACTACTTGATTTTATGCTTAATCGTATTAGTACTATTATTAGTGAGCTAAATGTTTATCCTGAAAATATGTTAAAAAATCTAAATAGCTTTGGTGGAGTAATTTTTTCACAGAAAGTACTTCTAAGGCTTATAGATAAAGGTTTGCTCAGAGAGACTGCTTATGCTTTAGTTCAGAGTCTAGCGAAAGCCGCTTGGAATAAGTCAGATGCTAATTTTAAAGATCTAGTTCTTAAATCTGCTGAAATTAATCAGCAGCTTTCTAAAGCAGAAATAGAAGCGTGTTTTAATTATGAGCAAGATTTAAAGTTTGAAGATGAGATTTTCACTCGGGTTTTAGCCTAGCTCGTGTACTATTAAGTACATGACTTTAACTCAATCTAAATCTAGGCTGTTTGAGACTTTAAAAATATCTAAGATTCAGATGAAAAATCGTATGGTAATGGCACCGATGACCAGAAGCCGTGCTGATGAGAATGGTGTTCCTCGTGATTATGTGAAAACCTATTATGCGCAGAGATCTTCTGCTGGATTGATTATCAGTGAAGGTACATTTCCTTCAGCGATGGGGAAAGGCTATGTAAGGACTCCTGGTATCTATAATCCAGAGCAAATTGCTGCATGGAAGCAAGTTACCGACGCAGTACATGAAAATGGTTCTTTTATTTTCTGCCAATTAATGCATGCAGGACGTATCTCACATAGATCATTCTTACCTAATAATGTACTGCCCTTAGCACCATCGGCGGTAAAGCCAGTGGGGCAGACTTTTACTGATTCTGGTATGTTAGATTTTGAAACTCCAGTGGCAATGAGCTTAGCAGAGATAAAAAATACTATGGCTGAGTATAGGAGTGCCGCTAAAGCTGCTATCGCAGCTGGTTTTGATGGAGTGGAATTGCATACTGCTTCAGGATATCTACCAGAGCAGTTTTTATCTTCTAAGACTAATTTAAGAACTGATGAATACGGTGGATCAATTGAAAATAGAGCGAGATTTGTTATAGAAACTCTAAAAGAATTAATTGATGAAATCGGTGCTGATAGAGTCGGTATAAAGATTTCCCCAGAAATGAATTTTAATGATATTGCAGATGAGACTCCAGTAGAGACTTATAGCTACTTAGTAAAAGAGATAAATAAGCTTAATTTAGCTTACTTGCATGTCGCTTTATTTAACCCACCTAATGATTACCATTCTATTTTAAGACCTTTATTTAATGGGGCTTATTTAGCTGGTGGTGGCTTTACGAAAGAGACTGGTGAGGCGATGCTAAATGAAAATAAGGCTGATGCGATAGTCTATGGTACTGCTTTTCTGGCTAATCCAGATCTTCCTTCTCGTTTCGCTTTAGGGGCGGAATTAAATGAACCAGATAAAAAGACTTTCTATATGCCTTCAGAAAAGGGTTATATAGATTATCCGTCGATTTCTTTATAATCCCCTAAAATCAGGACCAGAACCAGCATAAGCTGGATTTACTCTTAGATTCTGTTCTGGGCAGACTAATTCACAAGTCCTGCATTGTACACAGTTCTCGAGAGACATAGCATGAACTCTTAGATTATTATCTGAGATGTCTAGTCTGTGTACCTCTGCTGTACAATCAGAGACACAAGGTACATCTAAATTTTTAGCTTCATAAGTCTTTATACAGCTAAGACAAGTATCTGCGTTAAATTCATCAATATGTTGAGGATGCTCATCATATTTAGTATTTGCATAAAATACTGCGTCCTCTCTGCTGTAGATGGTATTTTTAGAGTAATTATCACCACCCTTACATCTATCCATCAATTGTCTATTAAAATTGGGGTCTATGTGTTTATAACCAGGTATATAAGATATTTCTTCCTTAAGCTCTTTAGCATTATTTAGCAAGGAAGCTGCTCTGAGAAAGGCTTTCCCTGCTGTTAATGGAGAAGAACTAGCGACTTTTAAAGCTCCTAAAACAGGGTTTTTAGTTTCATCTATAGATTTCACTATTTCTGGTAGATACTTAGCTAATAAATCAGGGTTTTCAATAAAGGCTTTTCTGAAATAACGATTATCTTTATATTTATCCATTAGAGGCGATTCTAAAAGATATTTTTGATACTTACTAAGCTTAGTTTCAGAGAAATCATTAGCTTTTAAGGCTGCATAAGCTACTTTTGCTGCAATATAGCCGGATTCTATGGCCTTATCCACTCCAGCTAATGCTTTCACATCTAAAAGTCCTAATGCGTCACCTAGTAACATAGCGCCATTTACTTGAAACTTCTTAGGTAAGCTCGCATAGCCACCCTCTGGTAAAACTGCTGCACCATAATGCATTAATTCTGCACCTTTCAGCATTTTCTGGAAGAAAGGATGTTTTTTATACTCCTGTAATTGTTTTTGTGGATGTACATTAGGATTAGAGCTATCTAAGGAAATAACTAAGCCTATAGTTACACGTTTTTATCTAAGAACATAAACAAATCCTTCTCCTAGATTTCCATCAAGCGGAGGGTATCGTAGTGTATGCCA
>DAISHM010000227.1:0-3161 GCA_036822535.1 Candidatus Caenarcanales bacterium | reverse complement strand
GATACTCAGCTAGATAAAGAAATATTTGGTATAAGTAGAATTAATGCAGCTAATACTGTAGGTGGTGTGGAGAAAGTGAAAGCTACATTAGAAAAGCTTTTAGCTTTAAAGATAGATAATTATGTTTTAGTGAATATAAATGGTTTTAAAAAGGCTATGAGTCTTTTTGGTGAAATGAAAGTCTATGTTCCTAAAACTATGAAGTATCAAGATCAGAAAGCAGGTTTAAATATTGATTTTAAGCCAGGTCTAGAGAATATGGACTCTGAAGAGCTTATGGAATTTTTAAGATATCGTGATGCAGAAGATGGTGATATAGGACGTATTAAAAGACAATTAATATTTTTTAGATCTTTTTTCTATAACCTTAAGCTAGATGAAATGATGCTTAAAGTGCCTTATCTTATGGGTAAAGTAAATGATTTTTTTATTACAGATATAGAGCATGAAGAAGCTGTAAAATTAGTTAATCTAATTAGTTCTTCTTCTCGTAAAGGTTTTGAGGCTCATATATTACCTGGTAACTTTGCTAAAGATGGTTTCTGGAGAATAGATTATCCTGAGATGAATAGACTGTTAGAATATATCAAACATAAAAACACTTAATTTAGATGGCATTTAGACAGATTAAAATTTTTACATGGTGGAAGGGTAATAACCGAGAGCGTTTTCTGTTGTTTGGTATTATCGCAAGTATCTGGCTTTTAATTACTGCCTTAGAAGAGTTTGTACCGCAGAAGTTCTTAGATCTTTTACCGTGTAATGTGTCTCTAGCTTTACTAGCACTGCTTTTAATCTGCATGCTCTTTCATTCCATTTTTTTATTTATAGCTCAGTATCATCGTCGTAAAAGGCCTAGAGAGCTAGATACTAAGCATTCTCCCTCTATAGATATTTTTATTTCCGCTCATAATGAGGAAAATGTAATTAAAGAAACTTTAGAATTTATGATGGATTTAGACTATCACGATTATAGAGTCTATGCGATTAATGATCGCAGTATTGATTCGACTATTAATTTGATGAATGAAGTCGCTGCACGCTATCCAAGTAAGTTATTCATCATAGATCGTCTTGCTGATGCAGTTCCAGGTAAGGCAGCAGCCTTAAACGACGCTTTGCGTATATCAGCGTCTGAAGTGATCTGTGTTTTTGATGCAGATGCTAGAGTAGAAAAAGATTTTTTAAAAAATATAGTTCCTTATCTAAATGATCCTTTAGTGGGTGCAGTGCAGGCTCAAAAAGTTATTTCCAACCCAGAAAAAAACTTTTTAGTTAAATGTCAGTTCCATGAATATGCCATGGATACTTATTTACAGATGGGTAGAGATAGTATTCGTGGTTCAGTAGAGCTTCGTGGTAACGGGCAATTAATTAAAAGAAAAACTCTAGAACACGTAGGTGGCTGGAATGAAGATACTTTGACAGATGATTTAGATTTATCTACCTGTTTGCATGTAAATGGCTGGGATATTCGCTTTAGTCCAGAGAATAAAGTCTATGAGGAAGGTGTGCCGACTATGGAGGGCTTAGTTAAGCAGAGACGTAGATGGGCAGAGGGTAGTATGAGAAGGTACCTAAATTATTTTATTCAATTACTAAAACCAGGTAACCTTACTTTGAATCAGATCTTTGATACTTTTGTGTTCCTCTGTCAATTTAGTATTCCTCTATGGATAAGTTTAGATGTGATTTATGAATTTATTCGCTTTTTCTCTCACAGAGAGACTTATATTAGTTTTTTAATGCTTTTAAGTATTTCAGTAGGTCTGATTATGTTTATGAACCAGTTTCATGGTCTAAGACTTTATAAAAATTATTCTGTGCTGAAATCAATTAGACATGGATTGATTACTAATTTTTATTTTTTTGGTATTTGGGTAGTGATTATTATAATTACTTACAGAAAGATTTTGTTTAGTCGCACTGTAGGTACTTGGGTCAGAACAGAGCACGGTGTTTAAGGCGTGTAGAGTATAGAAGCCTTTTATTGCCTTAATTTAATCAGGGTTTTTAATACTTTCCCTTCCTCGTGTAATTGCAGAGCCTTTTTTAAATCATCAAGTAAAAACGTCTCACTAATTAGATTACCCATAGATATAGTATTAGATGAGATTAACTCGAAAGCCTCTTTCATATACTCAGGACTGTGGTGAAAGACCCCCATGAGTTTTACTTCATCATAGTGTAGTCTGAAAGTGTCTACCGATATACTAGTACCTTTAGGGCAGCCACCGAAATAGTTTATTAAACCGCCTTTGCGTACTAAGTCTAAGCATATTTCCCAAGCATCGGTTTTACCTACTGCTTCTATAACTACGTCAGCGCCATACTTTAGTAGAGAGCTACTTAAATCTATAATTTCGTTTTTGCTGAGGTTATTTATATTAATTAACTCGTCAGCACCATTTTCCTTAGCTAAGTTTAATTTCCATTCTGAGCGAGCATAAGCATAGACAGTGGCTTTAGTAAAATACTTTATCAATTTTATAAAAGTTTGCCCGATAGGACCTAAGCCATAGACTATGACTTTATCAGTATCTTTTATTAAAGAGCGTTTGAAGCCATGTAAGGCTACAGCAAGTGTCTGAGTCAGTGTTAGTTCTTTTAGCTTACATAAATTAGAAACCTTATATAGATTGTGTTTTACTATTCTCGCTGGTAAAAGTACATATTCTGAAAAAGCCCCGTTCAGAAAATCTAGGTTCTCACAAAGTGAATATTCTTTTTTATTACAGAAATAACAATTAAAGCAAGGAACTGTATTTGCTGGAACTACATAGTCACCTATATTAAAATCCTTTACGGAACAGTGTTTATCATATACCTCAGCAATAAACTCATAGCCAAAAGCTGAAGGAATCTCTTTAATTATTTTAGGATGTCCCCTGAGAAAGGTTTTCAGATCTGTCCCACCAGTAACGGCATAGAGGTTTTTAACTAATATTTCACCTTCTTGAGGAATAGGTATAGACTGCTCTTCTAGTCTAATGTCCTGTGGGCCGTAGTAAAGATAAGATCTCATCGTGAAACTTTCCTATAAATTATTCGTCTTAATAAACCTAGCCAAGAGATATGTTTAGTATAATGAACCTCAAGAAAGTTTAAATGCTATTACTAATAAAAACATTTATTAAGCTATATGGACTCTCTAGCCATGC
>DAISHM010000226.1:0-3169 GCA_036822535.1 Candidatus Caenarcanales bacterium | reverse complement strand
ATATTTATCTTCTTGACAATATTAATTTTTCCCATTAATCGTATTTGATGTACTATTATCATACAATTCGCTAGCCTGATTACTGAGGTAATCAAGCTTTTCTGGGTAATTTGCTAAATGTTTTTCATAAGCTTCTTCATATAATTTAACAGCACCTTTATATGGAACGTACCTACCTCCTTCAACTTCCCAAGCAAATCTCCAGCAAAGTTCACCATGCTTAGCATTTAAATTTTTAATTTGCTTTTCTTTATTATTCTTGAGTTTTTCCAATCTAGGCTTTACAACAACCCAGTCACCATCAGGCTTTAGAACAGTTTCAGATGGACTTCTCAACCTATAATTAGGTGCAATATAATCAGAAGTATTAGATACATTTAACATCCTAGCAACCAAGCTCACATTGTAACGCAAAAGTAATAAAGGTTGTGTTGTTTAAACCGCCAAAACCTGCAAACAGCTTAAAGCGAGTTCCCTACCCTTATTATCAGCTGCCACAGCCGCTCTAGAGTAAGCCTGCTCTTCATTATTTACGGTAAGAATACCATTAATAATTGGCTTAGAAAACTCTAACATTACATCCATGATGCCTCGTGCAGATTCATTAGCGACTATTTCGAAATGATAAGTCTCACCTCGAATTACAGTAGCGAAACAAATCGCAGCATGATAGCCTAAGAACTCAGCTTCATCATCTTCTTCTAAGTCTGAGTCTAGTTCTTCATCTTCTGCTTCATCTGTAAGTTCAATCTCGAATAGCTTTTTACAAACATAAGGCATTTCAAAAGCACCTGGAACATAGTATGTGTCTATATTTTCACGTCTAATACCAAACTCTACTAAAGTCTCTCTCGCTGAATTAGCCATTTCTTCATTAAATTTCATATTCCAATTAGCGATTAATAAAGCTATGCGTATATCTTCTAGATATAAATTTTCTAAAATCTCATCTAATTTAAACTCTGGTTTGGATTGGCTCATATAAATTCTCCTCTTAAAGCCCATGGATTGGTTTTCGTGATACGAACATCTGCAATAGTACCTATATATTTATCATGCAATGCTGGATCGCACTCAATATTTACAGTTTTATTATTAAAAATTCTGCCAGTCAAGCGATCTGGGTTACGCACTGATTTACCTTCGACTAAGACTTTCTCTACCTTATCTAAATATCTTAAAGCCTGCTTCTCAGCGACTTCTGTACATATAGCATTTAGAAGTCTTATTCTTTCCTGTTTTTCCGCATGGCTTACATTATCTTCCCACTCAGCAGCTGGAGTAAATGGTCTTTTCGAGTAAATTGCAGTATTACAGGCATCGTATCCCACATCCTGAATGACTTTTACAGTATCCATAAACTGCTCATGAGTTTCCCCTGGGAAACCTACTATCACATCACCAGTTATAGAAGCGTCTGGCATTAATTTTCTAATATAATTTATCAACTCCATATAGCGTGCAACTGTATATCTACGTGCCATCCGCTTTAATATTAGATCATTACCAGCCTGAATCGGGATATGAAAATATTTAGATACCTTAGGCAGCTCTGCGACCGTCTCTATGAGTTCATAAGTCATATCACAAGGATGTGAAGTTAAAAACTTAATACGCTCTATGCCATTTACTTCATGTACCTGCCTCAATAGTGCTGCTAGATTAGTACCTATGTCTAAGCCATAACCATCTACGTTTTGACCTAAAAGAATAATTTCTTTATAGCCCTCATCTGCTAAATTTCTTACCTCATTTACTATATCAACTGCTGGTCTAGAACGCTGATCGCCACGGGTTTTAGGGACTATACAGTAAGTACATCTATAATTACAGCCATAGATTACATTTACCCAAGCGTAATATTTAGTCTTTCTAAAAATAGGAGTCTCTGGAATATCCTCGGGGAGTTCTTCCCAGATCTCTGCTACTTGAGGGCGGCTTGCATAGACTCCTTTATTTAAAGAGGCTTCCTCTATACCATTCATTAAATTAAGCTCATGCTTCCTTTCAGCTTCTAAAACTAAATCTGGGAGCCTATGTAAATTATGCGTACCTATAATAATATCAGCAGTCCTTACATCACTAGCGAGCTTAGTACCTTCTTGCTGCGGCACACAGCCAGCTAAAGCTATCATACTACCCGGTTTACGTGTTTTATCCCATTTCCCCATATAGCTACGCATTTTATCTACAGCGTGTTCACGAATACTACAGGTATTTAAAATCGCCAGATCAGCTTCCTCACGGATTTCCGTAGGGGTATAATCAATTTCATCTAAAAGCCCTAGCATTCTTTCTGTATCAGCGACATTCATCTGGCAGCCAAGCGTTTCTATAAAAACTTTTTTCTTAGTTCTAGGCATTAGAATTACTATTCTATCGAAAAGCGATTCATTGATTTTTTAAATTTATCGCAAATTTCAGAGTTCAGTATTGAGAAGCAGCTATATTTTTGTTAGAAGGTCAGATAATTTATTAAAAAAACTTGAAAAATAAAACAAAAATGAAATAAAATAGACTGGAGTGGAGGAAGTGAATATGCAAATCAGCTCAAAAGAGTCAATGGCGACTCTTAGAGAAGAAGATCTTTATCTAGAAGCGATAAAGGACTTAGCAGCATCTCATCGTGAGGCTAAGAAGCTTTTAAAGAATGAATTAGATAAATATCGTTTAAATAAAAATTTAAGTGAGTATATCAGTGAACTAGTACTTAGCTTTATGCCTAATTATATAAATGCTATTAAATCAGCTCACTTTTATAAGCGCTTAGCGATAGAGTTTAATCTAAAGAAGAAATTTATTGAATTTCTAGAATCATTAGATATCCCTCTCAGAGAAGAAGCTAGTCTATTCTTTACTAAAGAAATCCAGAGGCATCTAGAGGAACAGTGTAAAGGAGAGCATTACAGCATCGAGGATTATCTATTAAAATCTATACGTCCTAGATTAAATTCTAGAGTCTCGCAGCTAGATCCATCTCTAGAAAAAGATTTGGTCGAATAATCTATAGAGCCTTTTACGGAGGAGATAAAGAGGCATTTTCGTTATTCGATAGAATTAAAAGAGACAGTAGAACCAGATTACACTCTAAGTAAAGCCATCGCATATATAGATTTACGTATGCACGCAGCTTTTATCCTTTTAGTGAAAGATCAATCCTATTCTTTTC
>DAISHM010000225.1:0-3190 GCA_036822535.1 Candidatus Caenarcanales bacterium | reverse complement strand
AACTTACAGTAAAAATTTTGGAGACTTACCACATGGCGATATTACTCAGATTAAAAGTGAAAACATACCAGACCACGATATCCTATGTGCTGGCTTTCCTTGCCAACCTTTTAGTTTGGCTGGTGTTAGTAAAATGAATTCCTTGGGCTATGCTCATGGCTTTGCACATAAAACGCAGGGAAACCTATTCTTTGAGGTAGCTAGAATTATTAATGATAAACAACCAAAGGCTTTTATCCTAGAAAATGTAAAGAACCTAGTCAGTCATGATAAAGGTAACACTTTTAAAACCATTACTGATATTTTAGTAAATGACTTAAACTACACTATTTATCATAAAGTAATTGACTCATCATGTTTTGTTCCTCAGAAAAGACAAAGGATCTTTATAGTTGGATTTAAAAAGCCAACCCATTTTAAATTTACAGATTTAGACTATTCTAAAACACCTAGTATTCGCTCTATCTTAGAGAAAGAGGTGGACGAAAAATATACTCTCACAGATCATCTCTGGCAATACTTACAGAATCACGCAGAGAAACATCGCAACAAAGGACACGGTTTTGGGTTTGGATTAGTAGATCTAAATGGTGTGTCTAGAACACTGTCAGCTAGATATCATAAAGATGGCTCTGAAATATTAATACCTCAAGAATCCAAAAACCCTAGAAGACTCACACCAAGAGAATGTGCAAGGATCATGGGTTTCCCAGATGAGTATAAGATAGTATGTAGTAATACAAGAGCATACAAGCAGTTTGGTAACTCTGTCGTAGTGCCAGTAGTACGATACGTAGCAAAATGCTTATTAGATAGTCTCAAAGCTGACATTAGGATACCTCAGTATAAGCAACTTGACTTAATTCCTATGGCTGCTTAATAATTGGTAAGTGCCTTATAAATTATCAGTAGAAGAAACAGAAGATTTAAATAAAATACAAAAAGCATACTACATGCTTCCAATCCTTCGCAGGATTGAGAATCATGATAACTATGAAAAAGCCTTAGATAGTTTGCATGAAATCATCACAACTGCTAATGCAGATGTTCAAAACTTGCTAAAAGCAAGAAAAGAAAAAGGTCTGATTGATGATACAAAGCAGGCTAGTAAATCTATTGTCGGGAAAATATTTGAGTATTCAATCAGCTATTGTTTTTATAAGCTGAAAGAGAAAGGGATTATTAATCCTAGAATTTTAGTAACTTCCAAAAGAAAATCAAAATCTGCCAAAAATTTAGAAAAGCTGATGACTATTAACGTAGCTGGTGATATACAAAAGCCAGACGCAGACTTATTCTTTTATACATTAGATTCATCAGATAACATCAATAATTTTATTATTGTTTCTCTCAAAACATCACTAAGAGCACGAGCTGGACAAACCTATAGATGGAAGCTTTTAATGGAAATCGCTAGCAGTGAGAATCCAGTAAGAGAAAAATATAATTTGAACTATCAGCAAAGCATAGTTCCTAAAGTTTGTTTTGCCACCATCAATTTTTACGATGAAATAAAACAACCTCAGCATAGGGGAATGTTGCAGTTTTTTGACCAATCTTTTATTGGTAAACCTATTGATGAAAATTTTATATCAAGATTATCTAGCCTTCCTGATTTTTTAAATTCAGTTCTAGGATAGAGATTTTGGCTAAAATTGATAGATAATACAGCCAAGTATGGATATATTTAATAGATAATTTAGTCCAAAATATTAGCTTGAGCTAAGGCAGTATGCTATCCCACAAGTTTTCTAAAAAAGATTTATTTGGATCTAGCTTCCCAGCAGCTTTTTTACGTTTATAAAAAGGATATAAAAAACCAAAAAGAAAGAGACATGGAACTATAGTTTCGATAAGAAAAATAGTGAGGATTTGTTGAGTGGTCATAACCGTCATAATATTGATTTCCTTCCTGAGTAGTAATTATCTAGGAGTTGATATCCTCTTAAAATACATTTTAGTCCTAAAATGGAAGAGAGTAATCAAAATTCCTCAAAAATAAACTAAGATTACTAAAATATAAAAGTCTTTAAGATATGGATTTAATTCAGAAATATTATCAAGAATTTGGCTTGAAAGCTACTTATGATAGGGAGTTAGAGAAATTTTATAATCGGATTGATAATATTTTTAAAGCAAAGGACCCTCTCGTTTCTTCGAGCTTTAGTGATATATGTCACGAACTAGGATTAAAGGAACAAGAAAAACTTATAAACTATTCTTTTTCTGAGACTTTGCTCAATTTATGCATGGAAAATGAAACAAAGCTTGATGCTTACAGGCTTTTAATAACCATGTTCGTTAATAAAGACTACATAAAACCTGCAACTATAATTGAAATTGTTAATCTGTCTCAAATCGACTTAGGCTTTAGGTTTAATGAACAAGAAAAATTTTTCTATAAGAGTGGCGATGAAATATTAGATAAAGCCTGTATTGATGATACTTTAGAGAATCTAAGTTCAGATAAAGCTTTAAGCGAATTATATAAAAAATCATTAGAAAAATATTTTCATAAAGATACTAACTGTATTCATGATGCCTATTCAGTTTTAGAGAAATTATTTCAGAAAATATCCCAGCAGCCAGAAGCTGGAGTCACGAGTACTAAAGAAAAGGTTTTTAAAACAGTAAACATTAGTCAAAATTTTAAATCAATTACCAATAGCTTTATTGATCTGGCTAGTAATCATGTAAGGCACAGTAGTGAAGAGGGTTCTAAGAAGAAATACCCTTATAGTTTCAGGGAACATCAAGAAGAAATAGAAGCAGCTATGTATTTGGCTGGGATTCTTATTCGCCTTTATAGTGGTCTAGAAAATAAAATGACTGTAGTTTAAGACACCGAAAGCTAATCTAGGAAGCTTTTTCATTTTTATTGGATTTAATGTAAATATTCTCTAGGTATCAAGATCTTTGATCCTTGATAGTTAATCTCTGACGGCAAAATATGACTTCTTAATTTATCAAAACGAATAGGAATCACACTTGCACCAGAATCCTTAAGCTCATTTGTTTTATGACAGGGAAAGTAATCCTTTTGATGATAATCTTGATTTTGGTAACTATCTCTAAATGGAGGTGGAATTATTATGACTCTCTTATCTCTCAGGGAATCTTCTTGCTTAACCATTTTTACAATAGGAACCATATCACTATCAGCAGATAAAATAAATAAATCATCAACTTT
>DAISHM010000224.1:0-3194 GCA_036822535.1 Candidatus Caenarcanales bacterium | reverse complement strand
CCCGACGAGGTATCCGCTTTTGCTGACAGGGATAAAACTCATCTCAATATCAATCTGAGTGAACTCTGGTTGTCTATCGGCTCTTAAATCTTCATCTCTAAAGCATCTTGCGATTTGATAATATCTATTCACACCGCTCATCATTAATAGCTGCTTATAAATTTGAGGAGACTGAGGTAGTGCATAAAATTCATTAGGATGCACTCTACTCGGGACTAAATAATCACGAGCTCCTTCTGGAGTGGATTTAGAAAGTATTGGGGTCTCTATCTCTAAGAAGCCTTCATCGCTTAAATAATTACGCACAGCATGCACGACTTTATGACTATTCTCTAAGTGTTTACGCTTATTTTCCTGTCTAAGCTCTAAATATCTATATCTGAGCCTAAGGTCTTCATTAACTTCTTCGACTTTATCTAAAGGAAAAGGCAGAGTCTTAGATTCATTTAGAATCTCTACTTCAGAAGGATATATTTCTATAGCTCCAGATTTAAGAGAGGTATTTTCTGAACCTTCTGGTCTTACACTCACTACACCCTTTATAGCGATTACATACTCTGGCTTTACTTGCTGAAAAACCCTGTGTACATCTGGGTTTTTATCGGGATCTGCAACTAACTGAATCTGCCCCTTATGATCTCTTAATTCTAGGAATACTATCCCACCTAAATCTCTACGAGTATCTACCCAGCCTGCTAAGACCACTTCTTGATTAACATTAGCTTCCACTAAAGTGCCACAGAGATGTGTTCTCACTAATCTAAAATTTTGTTCTTTACTGATAGTTTCCACGAATATTACTTTATCATGTTTCATCAGCTACTTAAAAGTTAATGCAAATTCAGGTGTTTTTCAGCAGATTTTTAAAGATCCAAAACTCGAATCACGCTCTCCACCGACTTTATAGAAGGCAAATCTTTTATTTCCTGTAGCATTTGCTTCATCGCTTTTTCACTAATCGGATCTATCATAAAATCTGCTAAAGCAGAATCACCTTTCACTTCATACTGATCGATAAATCTCACATTAGCGTTATTACGCTCAGTAATTAAACCTAAATCTTTCAGCACTCCCACCTTGTCATGCATAGCCACCCTTATATAGAAAGGGTTTTTCACATCATCAATAGATTTAATTCTAGCTGTCTCGGCATGTGGTTTTACCATAAGCTGCGAGCTAATATTCTCTCCCTGATTAATTAGCATCAGTAAATCACCTAAGACAGAACTCGCTGTAGCAAGCGAACCCGCCCCGCGACCTATAAGTGTAAGTTCACCCACTGCAGAACCATGTATCATAACAGCATTATTCTCTGCATTTACATTAGCTAAAGTCTTTTCCTTAGGAACGAATACTGGATGTACCCTTATATCTAACTCTGAGCCTTCATTTAGAGCTATAGCTAAAAGTTTAATCGTATAACCTCTCTTATCTGCTGACTTAATATCAGCTTGAGAGATATTTCTAATCCCCTCTCTATAGATTTTATCTACTTCGATTTTTTTACCTGAAATTATCGAAGCCAAAATCGCTATTTTATAAGCAGCATCATGAGCATCTACGTCATTAGTAGGATCAGCCTCAGCGTAACCCAATTCCTGAGCTTGTGCTAAAGCATCTGAGAAAGAAGTACCCTTTCGTTTCATCTGATCAAGAATAAAATTAGTAGTACCATTAATAATCCCAAAGAGTTTTTTAATTAAATTGCCTTTTAAACTCTGTTTAAGATTAGTAATTACGGGTATCCCCCCAGCTACAGCAGCTTCATAGAGTATAGTTTTATTATTCGCTGCTGCTACCGCAAAAAGCTCTTCCCCAGCTGTAGCTATCAAATCTTTATTCGCAGTAATCACATGCTTACCATTAGCTAAAGCTTTTATTAAAAGCTCTTTAGTCTGATTAACACCACCCATTAACTCAATAACTATATCTAAATCAGGATCTAAGACTATCTCTTCTGGCTTAGTAGTAAAAATTTCTTTAGGAAAAGCTGCATCACGAGACTTATTAAGATCTCTAACTGCGATTTTTTTTACTAAAATATCATCGTAATTCTTTAAAAGTTCCAGTAAACCAGAACCGACAGTACCACAGCCTAAAATTCCTACTTTAGTCACCACGTGAATTAGTGTAGCTTAATTAAATTATTCAGATAAAAAATTTTTTTTAAAATTATGCAAGTGCCATAGCTTTATCAGTCATATTAAAAGTCTTCGCATAAAACTCTATCATCTTTGGTAAAGAATCCTTAATTGGAAACAGTGCTAGCAGATTAATTTTCTGCTTACTAAAAGTATTTGATATTTTTTCTAACTGCTCTTTATTTAATCCCATCTTTTCTGCAATAGAATCAGAGACATTAGTCATAGCTACAGCTATTTTCTTTACTTGCTCAGGAACTTCACCGATTTTACTCAAATCTTTTTTTATTTTAAGCATATAATCTAAAGCAATCTGGAATTGAGTTTTATCTACTGGTAGACTCACACTCTCAGTATCAATATTAGACGAAGCCCTAGACATTCTATTCAAATCCTCTCTGCTATTACTAGGCTGAGATGAGGATCTAAGAATTGCAGTGTTCCTAGACGGATTAGAAGAAGGCTTTTTAGAAGATCCTATAAATGGTATGAAGCTAAATAAACCTTTAATCGTATCAAGCATGCCCATTTTTTGATTAAGCTTAAAATTTATAAAGCCTAATATCTTCTCCTATAACTCTAAAAAGGGGGAATTCTTAATTATTTGATTTTTATAATAAAAACTTTTCCAAATTAAATTAGTAAATACTTCGTATCAAATAAACGATAAAAGTAACATTACATATTACATGAATGCTGTTAATACTAAAAATAACCCAGCACTCTTAGAGCTTTTAGAGCAAATTAAAAACAAGATCGCCATCCCCTTCCCGAGTGGGATTCACTATGCGTACACCGAAGATGAAGCGAAGAGTATGCGTGAAGAGGCGAAGATAGCTTTCTTTTACGATAGAGTCTTAGCGACTACTTCAGCTACACAATACGCTTCCATCGCAAAATCAATCTGGGGCGAAGGCTCTAAAAACACTAACGAAGATATTTCTGCAATAAATTTACCAGCCGAAATAGAAAGTGCTGTAGCTTCTGCACTAGAAGTGGATACTAAGCTAACTAGAAAAGATCTAGATGGCGACTTAGCTATTCTAAAAGGGC
>DAISHM010000223.1:0-3219 GCA_036822535.1 Candidatus Caenarcanales bacterium | reverse complement strand
GGTAATTGGTCGAACATTTATAGCCTGCCAATTAATCTAAATTATGAACCAGATTTCTTTTTAAAAAATCGTCTTAAGACTAAATCTAAAGATCTTTTGGCTAAAGCTAGTTTTAATGAAGCAGAGTTAAATCGTTTAAATATAGCTTATAAGGCTACAGAAGCTTATTTTAATTTAGCTAATCTAGAAAAGCAGATAGAATTTAGAAAAGAAATATTAGATTTAAATCTTATTAATTATGATTTAGAAAAGGCTTTATTTGAAAAGGGTTTGATCGATAAAACTATTCTAGAAACAAGAACAGAAGCTATTTTAAAAGAAAAAATTTATTTGAAAGATTTAAATTACGCTAGAGATATTTTAGAAAGTGATATAGCTTTTTTAATGGCTGCTAAACCTTATTTAGATATTAATACTCTTGATATTTCTAAAATGCAGATTCCAGAAATTAATCCTCAAAATCTAAGTTCTGAGATGCTTTTAAATAGACCCGATGTGAAGCTCTCAGAGACTCTTTTGGCGGCATCTGATATAGATGTTCGTATCGCTAGAAGAGCTTATTTACCGAGTTTTACTTTAACTGTACAGAATAGTTTAAGCTCAGTAGATATTAGTAATTTAGTAAGCCCAGAGAGCCTTTTAGTCGCTATAGTAGCTGGCATGACACAGACTATCTTTACTGCTGGCGCACGTGAGGCTGAGCTTAATTATGCTAAAGAGAAAAATGAAGAGCTGTTTAATGTTCACAGTAAGACTTTATTAACGGCATTAAAGGAATCAGAATTAGCTTTAAAAAATTTAGATAAATCCGAGCAGCTTTATAATTATCATTTAGAAAAGGAACTAGCCATTTTAAATAAACTCAATTTAGAGTCAGCTAAAGCGAAAGCTGGAATTATTTCTGAATTAGAGCTGAATAGGGCTAAGATAGAAAATCTAGAAACTAAAGCTAAAAGCTCTGACGCTAAGGCCGCAAGATTAATAGCGTTTTCTAATCTTGCTAAGGCTTTAGGGGGAAGGCTTAGTGGGTGAGTGTGTTTCCACTACAGTGATTGAGTAGATTTAAGAGTTTCTGTTCAATACTAACTAAATTACTATCTAGAATAGAACTCAACTATCATTATTTCATTAACTGGAACTGGAATCGCCTTTCTTTCTGGCACTTCAGCTAATTCACCTTCAAAAGAATCTTTATCTCTTTTGATGTAAGGTAGAGCATCTACCCAGTTTTTCATAGAGTCTTGTATAGCAATCATTTTACGTGATTTTTGTTTAATACTAACTATATCTCCCGCAAACAATCTATAAGAAGGAATATCTACTTTATAGCCATTTACTAGTACGTGACCATGTGCCACTAGCTGTCTAGCTCCGAAAATAGTAGAAGCAAAGCCCATACGCATAACGATGTTATCCAATCTAGTTTCTAAAAGCTGCATAAGAATCTCACCAGTAGGGCCTTTCATCTTAGTCGCTTTATCTACATAACGCTTAAACTGTTTCTCTAGAATAACGCCGTAGCTGAATCTTAGTTTTTGTTTTTCTTCTAAAAGAATTTTATACTCTGAAGGCTTAGTCCTTTTCTGACCATGCATACCAGCACGGTAAGGTCTTTTAGCTATATCAAATACGGGCATACCGTTTAGTACTTGACCATATCTTCTAGAAAGTTTATTTTTTGGACCTGTATATCTAGCCATAGAACACACTATAATAACCTAAAACTGTAGTTTTCTGCAAAATTTTAATCTTAGTTATAGATTTTTATTCTAAATCTACTATTATGTTATTTGTATAGGGTTTTATCAATCAATATGAATTTAGCAATAGATCTAAGTAACTACTCTAGTATTACCTGTAGCAGTAAAGAAGTCAAAGCAGATTCTATCTTTGTTTGTATAAAAGGAAATACTTTAGATGGACATCAATATATAGAACAGGCGGCGAAAGCTTCTGCTAGTTTAATTGTGATTTCAAAAGACTTTGAAAAAACACAGACTGCTCTTTTAGAGTCTCTTAAAAGCTCCTATCCTAAATTAGAAATAATTTCTAGTCTAGATACTCGTGTAAGCCTCGCTGAGCTAGCAGCTAAATTTTACGGGGAGCCAAGTAAACATTTAGATATTTATGGTGTAACTGGTACTAATGGGAAGACTACAGTTACACATTTGATTCAGGAAATATTTGATGAAGCTGGCTGTGCCCTTCTCGGCACTATAGGAGTGCGTTATAAAAGTACTGATAAATATATAGAGCTTGGTAATACCACTCCACAGTCAAATTTAATTCAAGAAGAGCTAAGTAAAGCTGTCAGCTTGGGTTTGGAGAAATTAACTATGGAGGTAAGCTCACATGCACTGGATCAAAAGAGATGTTATGGGATTGGGTTTAAGCATAGTATAGTGACTAATCTTACTCAAGATCATTTGGATTATCACCGTAACATGGAAGAGTACATGTACGCTAAGGCTGAGATTTTCAAGCAAACTAAGTTATCAGCAATTTTAAACCCTGATAATGAGTATTTTCATAAATTCAAAACAGAGGCTTTGAAATCTAATTTAGATATTTGGACTTTCGGTATAAATTCTGAAGAACTCGATTTAAAAGCAATTAATATTAAAATTTCTCCGACAGGGCTTCAGTATGATTTAGCGATGAGCGAGCGTCTGAAAGATCTCTATCAGAGTAATGCTAAGGCAAGTACTAAGGCTGATTTAGAGAGATTTTTAAATTCCAATCACCTATCTTTAAAGCTTAATGGTACTTTTAATGTTTATAATTCCCTCGCGGCTTTTCTGCTTGCTATCTTGGAAGGAATCTCTTTAGAGAAGATTTATGCAATCGAACCTACTTTGAAAGCTGTACCAGGACGCTTTGAGACTCTTACTAAAGAATCTAAGCCTTTATGTATAGTGGATTATGCTCATAGCCCAGATGGCTTAGTTAATATACTAAAAGGAGCTAGAGATTTAATTCAGAATAGTAATTATGAACGACTAATCTGTGTCTTTGGTTGTGGTGGTGATAGAGACATTACGAAGCGGCCTAAAATGGGGCGTATCGCTTATGACCTCGCTGATTTCATTTATGTAACTTCTGATAATCCTCGTTCTGAGCAGCCTAGTCAGATTATAGCTTATATTTTAGATGGTATTCCAGATTTAGACTGTGTCTAAGTTTTTGAAAATAGGGCTGATGCTATTTAGAAGGCTGTTT
>DAISHM010000222.1:0-3270 GCA_036822535.1 Candidatus Caenarcanales bacterium | reverse complement strand
GATCTTGCTGATTGGTTTAAGGGATTAAAAAATAGATTATCAGTCACTCAGAATATAATTGCAGAGAAGCTAATTCATGAAATTACGCTTAGATTAAAGTTTTTAGTCGATGTCGGTATAGAGTATCTTAGTTTATCTAGGACAGCTAAAACTCTTTCGGGTGGCGAAGCTCAGCGTATTAGACTGGCTTCACAGATAGGCTCTGGCTTATCTGGCGTGCATTATGTTTTAGATGAACCATCTATAGGATTGCATCAGCGTGATAATGAAAGATTATTAAAGACTTTAAAAAATTTAAGGGATCTGGGAAATACGGTTTTAGTAGTAGAGCATGATGAGGATACCATGAAGCATGCTGATTGGATTATAGACATAGGCCCTGGTGCTGGAGTACATGGTGGTAGTTTAGTCGCAGAGGGTGAATTTACTGAATTGATTAATCATCCAGATTCTTTAACCGCAGCTTATTTGTCTCAGCGCAGGCGTATCCCCGTCCCTGAAAGAATTAGAGAAGGTAATGCTAAAAATATAATTTTAAATGGTGCTAGAGCTAATAACTTAAAAAATGTATCTTTGAGTTTACCTTTAGGGAAATTTATCGCAGTAACTGGTGTCTCTGGCTCAGGAAAAAGTACTTTAATTAATGAACTTTTATTAAAGGCTTTGCAGAATAGGCTTAAATTAAAAGTTCCTTTTCCTGCTGAAATTACAGAGATAAAGGGCGTCGAACATATAGATAAGGTTATCGTTATTGATCAAAGCCCTATAGGTAGAACGCCACGCTCTAATCCATGTACTTACACTGGTGCCTTTGATCCGATTAGAGAGCTTTTTAGTCAGACTGTAGAAGCGAAGGCACGTGGTTATAGTCCAGGAAGATTTAGTTTTAATGTAAAAGGTGGTAGGTGTGAAGCTTGTGCTGGAGCTGGTTTGATTGAAATAGAAATGAATTTTTTACCTTCAGTTTTTATAAACTGTGATGTGTGTAAAGGTAGAAGATATAATAAAGAGACTTTAGAAGTTAAGTATAAAGGTAAGTCTATCTATGATGTCTTGGAAATGACTGTAGAAGATGCTTTAGGTTTTTTTGATGCTATACCTAAAATCAGAAATAAGCTACAGACCTTACATGATGTGGGGCTAGATTATATTAAATTAGGCCAGTCGGCTACTACCCTATCTGGCGGTGAGGCACAGCGAGTGAAATTAGCTAATGAACTTGCGAAACGCTCTACTGGTAAAACTCTATATCTTTTAGATGAACCGACTACAGGTTTACACTGGCACGATATAGAGCTTTTATTAAAAGTTTTGAATCGCTTAGTAGATGCTGGAAATACAGTTTTAGTAATAGAACATAATCTAGATGTAATTAGGCAGTGTGATCATATTATAGATCTAGGGCCTGAGGGTGGGGCTAAAGGTGGTGAAATCGTTAAAATTGGAGAGCCACTGAGATTTATTAAGGATAAAGATACACATACCGCTAGATTTTTAGCTATGATGAACTAATGCATACAGTTTTAGAAATAGGCAGTGGCAGTTATAAACTTTGTAAAGCTGGCGTGTTTAGTGAAAAATTTGAAAGTAGTTTAGGGAAAAATTTAGAAAATTTCCATTTAAACTCTGACTCAGTAAAAATAGCTTTAAATAATTTAGATACGAAAATATTACCATTCTTAAAAGCAGAATCAGTGAATCCTGCTGATGTATTGGTTTTTGCGACAGCTGCATTAAGATTAAGTATGAATGACCCTAAAAAAAGTGGTGAAATATTTATTCAAGAATTACTAAAAAGAGGATTTAAATCAGTGAGGGTCTTTTCAGAAGAAGATGAGTGCCTTTATGGTGCTAAGGCTGTGATAAATGAGGTGGAAGCTTCGATAAAAAATCTTAGAGATTTTTCTATACTCGACACTGGCGGAGCTAGTCATCAGCTAATCAGTGTCAGGAATTTAAAAATAGAAAATTATAAATCTTTTCCTATCGGTTCTCATACTGCTTTTCGGGAGACTGATCTCCCTGATTTGTCATCCTATGGCTTTACTGCAAGTGATACTTTGATTGTCTTGGGTACTACAGGACAGATATTAAGCTCGGCTAAGAATTTACTTAAATCTAAAAATATTTATGCTGATATAAAATCTCTGAACGCAAGGCTAGAGGTGGCATCCATTAATGAGCGTAAAATTGTTTTAGAGTATATAATCGCTGATCCTAAAATTCGTAGCCTTTTTGTCGATTATCGTTTAGCGATAATACCTAAAGCTATAAAAATTATTTTAAATGTAATTTCCCAGCTTAACTGTAAGCAGATTATGAATGTCTCTCAAGAGTCCATTCAATTCATATCTAAAGAAGGTTTTTCAAATAATCTTGATAAGCAGAATTCATCTTTAGTATAGGTATTTGTAGAATTACTGGGCACTCATAATTGTGTTTATCTAAAATTAGACGCTCTATCTCACTAAAATTTTCAGCTTTACTTTTTAATACAAGCACAAATTCACTGCTACTTTGAATTTCTCCTTCCCATTTATAAATTGAGTTTACATTAGAATATATATTAGAGCAGGCTATTAAAGATGCTTCTAAGAGTGCTTTTGAGATTTCTTGAGCATTTAATTCAGAATCAGTGGTCGTATAAATTAATGTGTAATTATCCGTCATACTATAATACTACTGATGTTTTGTTATAAAATAGTAGTCCTATGTTGAAAAAGCTTTTCAAGCAAATTAAAAAGAGACTGAGATTCGGAGGAGATAATAATACTTTTATGCGTGGAGCTGAGAAAAAGGCTTCTAAAGTAATTTCTAACTCTGATATATTGAATTATTTATGGATAGTCTATGATTCCTGTCGTTATGACACCTTATTAAAGTCGAGTACCCCAGTCTTAGACTCATACGCAAATATACACAGCGCTTGGGCGCCAGCTACTTATACATTACCTTCTCATACTTCTTTTTTTGCTGGTATATTACCACTAGTCTATGAGCCGCTTCCATATTTAAATAGATTTCATAAGCAGCTAAATACTATGAAAAAGGCTGGTGAAGCGAGGGCTGAAGCTATAGATGAAAGAACTTTAGTATTACCGCAGAGCGATAAAGATATAATACACGGCTTTAATGAGTTAGGTTATTATACAGTTGGCTCTGGGGCAGCTTCTTGGTTCGCTAAAGAAGTTTTAGTAAAAAACTTTCAAGATTATAAGTTTAAAAGAGCTCAATCCTTTCCCGAACAGATAAGTTTTATTACTGAAAAAC
>DAISHM010000221.1:0-3275 GCA_036822535.1 Candidatus Caenarcanales bacterium | reverse complement strand
AATTGGTTTTCTGTGAAAAAACACCGCAGCATTTACTGAATATCAAAGAAATAAGCCAAGTATTTCCACACGCCAAATTTATTCTCATAACCAGAGACGGAAGAGATGTAGTAAATTCACTTTTAAAAATGCCTTGGAGACCAGCTGGTTTAATTAATAACGCAAGATTTTGGCGTAAATATATTCACTTAGGCTGGCAAGCAGAGGAATATTTCGTGGAAAAAGGTTCTGCTAGTAATTTCACTGAAATTAAATTTGAGGATTTAATCAGCAATCCAGTAGAGAGTTTAGAGAATTTATGTAATTTCATAGGCATAAACTACTCAGAGAGAATGTTAGATATACATCATTCTAATAGTGATGATGGACAGAAAGTTTTCGCTGATTGGGAGAAACAGTGGAAGTATAAAGTCAATCTAGACATAGACCAAAGCCGCTCCGCGGCTTATTTACGAGAGATGCCTGAAGATGAACAGCTTATACTCACTCACTTCTTAAGAGATGAACTGAATAAACTTGGCTATGCAGTAGATACACCAAATTTAAAATTAGAGCACAGGATTTTTATTCTAAAAAGCTACATAGGTCTAGTGAAAGCACGTCTACTACGCTTTATTTCGGCTGATAAATAGTAGCCGGGGGCTATGCCCCAAGTAAGCAGAGAGCCTCAGCAGCAATCCCTTCTTCTCTACCACAAAAGCCAAGTTTCTCTGTAGTAGTCGCTTTAATATTTATCTGCTCTATATCAATTTTCAGAGTCTCAGAGAGCTTTTTACGCATAGCTAGAATATGCTTAGCAATTTTTGGTCTCTCTGCCATGATGGTCGCATCTATATTAATAATTTTAAAACGAGCAGCAATCAAATCTAAAACTTTAGATAAAAGGATCTGGCTATCAATAGCAGCGTAGCTAGCATCTGTGTCAGGGAATTGATTACCGATATCCATCAAACCTGCTGCACCTAAAAGAGCATCACAGATAGCATGCGTCAGCACATCTGCATCTGAATGGCCTAGAAGCAGCTTTTCAAATGGTATCTCTATGCCACCTAAAATAAATTTATGAGAAGAGCGTTCAGGATAAATTTTTAAAAATTCCTCTCTGCTTAAAAGTTTATGAACATCAAAACCGTGACCGATTCGCATAATTTCAAGCTTACTATTATTTTCTTCTAAAATACAGGTTCCTAATCTGCAAGGATATTATAAACTAATAGCTATGCTTGGAAACTTTTCTCTTACTATTACGAGCTTAGTTATCTTTATATTTCTTCAATTGCCAGCTTTATCAGCCTTTACTGATATCCCTAAAGGTCACTGGGCTGAAGCTTCGATACAGAAAGTCACACAAGATTATCAAGTCATGAGTGGCTATCCAGGTAATAAATTTGCAGGTAGCCGTAATTTAACTCGCTATGAAGCAGCAACAATTATCAATAAAATCTTTGAGAATCTAAATAAAGAAATAGATAAAGATAGAAAAGATTTGTCTAGCCTACTAGAAGTAATGGAACTATTTCAAAGTGATATGAAAAATCTTAAAGAGGAGACTAGGAAAAAAGATGCTCGTGTTGAGGAACTAAATCGAATTACAAGCAGTCTCATTACTGAGAACCAGAATTTAAAAGTAAAAATAGACTCTGCCAATGCTGAAATCGAGAGATTTAAAGCTAAAGAAGAATTAGAAAAGCAGGCTAAAAAGCCTAAGAAGAAAAAACGATTTTTCTTTTTTGGGAAAGAAAAAACTGAAAAAAAGGAAAAAGTAAAGAAGGAGAAGAAAACTAAAGAGAAAAAGCCTAAAGAAGAAAAAAAATCCAACGAAAAAAATCTTGAAAATTCCTTTAATGAGACTGAGCAGATGAATTCACAACCAAGTACAATAGATAAGGAACTTCCACAGGCCTCACCTGATTATGTTGATGAGTACCAGCGATAATAAAAGTTAATACATGGGCGATTATATATCTAGAAAAGAAATATGCAGTGAGCTAGGCATCGATGAATCGACCCTGATTCACTATGAAGATTTTTTAGGCTTACAAATCCCTGTGGATGGCAGTTACCATAAATCCATAGTGAGACTAGTAGTAAAAGTACACGAGCTGGTCTCTAGTGGCTTATCTTTTGATGATATACACCACATTAGCTCCTTTGCAGAGCAGTTTGCAGATCATATACCCAGCCTCAGCCCTTTCAAAGAACTCTCTCCTAGAGAGCAATTAAGAAGTATCACTAAAGATTATTTCCAACTATTAAACGAATTTTCAGAAAAAGAGAAAATCTATAAAGAAAGGCTAGCTAGACTAGAAGCAGAGCTCAGAGAACAGAAATCAGAAAGTTCTAGCATAGCTTTATTACACGAGAGAATTAAAACTCTAGAAAAACAGAGTGAAAGACTAGAGACCCAGCTTCAGGAAAAGAATACAGTAATAGACCAAGCTTATGTAGAATTCGAAGCCCTACAAAGAACTATAGAAGAGCTAGAGTATAAAAATGCAGAGCAAGAAAATTACGTAAACGAGCTTAAATTACAGTTAGAGAATACTTCTTCTGACAATATTGCTAAAGCACCGATAGACATAGATTTCTTACTTAAAAAACAAGAACGTGATATTACTATGCGTTATCAAAAACAAATATACGATTTAAAAAAACAGGTAGAACAATTAGTCGAAGATAAAGAAAAAATCTGGAGACAAGGAACAAATTAACCGATAGCTCAGTCTAAGAGCTAGTATGCGTTGCCCTTTCTGTAGTTCAGATAATACGAGGGTTCTCGAGAGTCGCGCCATCGATGATGGAGCGGCGATACGTCGCCGCCGTGAATGTGCTGACTGTACTAAAAGATTTACGACTTATGAGCGCCTAGAACAGTCTCCGATTATAGTTATTAAAACTAACCTAAATAAAGAGGTATTCTCTCGAGATAAACTGCTAAATAGTATAGTCAGAGCCTGTAGTAAAACACAGCTAAGCACACTTACTATCGATCAAATCGTCGACGATGTAGAGTCTGAGATTTTTAAAAAATATCACCGTGAAATTAGCTCCCAAGAACTAGGGGCTTTAGTAATGAAAAGATTAAAGGAAACCGATGCTCTTGCTTATATTCGCTACGCTTCAATATTTAAAAACTTTACTTCTTTGGTGGAGTTTATCGATGAAATTAAAGAGATGGAAGACTCTTTATTAGGACTTAAATTTGAGAATTTAGATTTTAACGATGAATTCATTGAAGATAAAAATTTATTATCTAAGTTAATAAATTGCTAAAT
>DAISHM010000220.1:2637-3290 GCA_036822535.1 Candidatus Caenarcanales bacterium | reverse complement strand
GTTCATGGTGAAATAAAACAGGCTCTATACTGTGCTTCTATGAGTCTGATTGGCTGATAATGTCTGCGCCTAGGACTACGTGCGTCTTCATGATTCTAAACTCGTCTATGCTCAAGGAAGCTGGTTTTAGAAGTATAGAGTCACGAATGCCTATCTTACCGATATCATGTAAGAGAGCCCCACCTTCTAGGCTGATTTGTAACTGTTCTGGTAGAGAAAATAATTTCCCTATTTCTTTGGCCATTTTATAAACTCTGTAACTGTGTCCACTAGTATATGGGTCTTTTAGCTCCAATGCATGAATCAGAGATTTAGCCACCTCGTAATAGCTGTTATTCAATTTAGTATCGGAGCTTGGGTTCATTTAAAGCTGAAATTCACCAATTCATTAATATTATCGGATCATCTCGATTTAGGCTAAAGCCTTTACTATATAATAGTATCTTTTAAAACTTAAAAAAACATTAACTTGTAATTTTCTTGAATAGCAGCAGCTCTAGTTTTAAAGAAAATGAACTCAGTTTATTTCGATTAAATCTAGAGTTTGGGCATATAATTTTCACTGGGATACTTTATTTTTATGACTAAAAAAAATTATTACTCTGGACTATTTATAGTTCTGCTTAGCCTAAGCGGTCTTTATTTTTCTTTAT
>DAISHM010000220.1:0-2627 GCA_036822535.1 Candidatus Caenarcanales bacterium | reverse complement strand
CCTATCAGATGAGTGAGGCTGATAAGAAAGCAGAGGTCTCTCGTTTAATTAATCAGGGGATTAAGTACCATAGTACACGGAATTATCCTTTAGCGATAAAGTCCTTTACTGATGCTTATGAATTAGACAGTGCTAATTTAGAGGTTTCTAGTAATCTTAGTATTACTCATAATAATTATGGAAAGTATTTAGCAGAGAGAACTGATCCTAAAGGCGCTCTAAGTCAGTTCAGGACAGCTCTTTATTATGATATTAATAATGATATAGCTCGTAAAAATCTTGAAACACAGTTACAGAATAAAAAAGTAAACCCTAAAGATTTAAATATTCGTTTGATTGAAGCAGAGGATGAGCGTGCTCAGAGTAATTTCTTCGCTGCGTTAGGAGAGTTAAATGAAGTTAATCGTATAAAAGAGACTCCTAGAGCTCATGTGATGATAGGAAAAATCTATCATGTCCTCTCATTAAGATCTATGGACGATAAAGTAGGCTATATGGCTAAAGCCCTGAAGAGTCTAGATAAAGCTCAGGCATTGGAGCCTAAAGATCCAGAGCCGATTATCGCTAAGGGCGACATATACGTCGCTAAAGGTAAAATATCTAAAGGTATAGATTACTATAAACAGGCTATAGAACTAGATCCGACTAGCGGTCCAGCTCAGCAGGCTTTAGTTAATGGCTGGCTTGCCGCTATCAGAGTAGCTCCTGGTGTAGCTAATAATTTTGTAGGTTTAGCTACTGCGTATCAGCTACAAAACAATCTGGATCAGGCTGAGAAAAATTATCGTAGAGCCTTACAGTTAGAACCTACTAACCAATTAGCTTTAGATGGTATTAAAAGTATAGAGAATGATAAAGTCCAGATGGAGTTAGATTTATTCTTAAATAAAGCGATAGCGCTTCAGAAAGAAGGTCGCTATGACGAGAGTATAGATCATTACATAAAAGCGGTACGCCTTTCACCTCGCAATGCAGATATTCACTATAATATTGGTACTAGTTTCCAAGCTAAAAAAGACTGGTTTCAGGCGGAGAAGGCTTATCGCCGTGCTCTAGAATTAGATCCTACTCATAAAGAGGCTGACTTGGCTTTAAAGGCGATGATGAATGACAGGCGTGAAACGCAGATCTCAGAAGCTTTTGATAAGGCTATAGCTCTTCAGCAGCAAGGTATGCTTCCAGAAGCCATAGTAATTTACCAGAAAGTCGCTCAGGATAAGCCTAATGATGATACTCTTTTTTATAATTTAGGTACAGCATATCAGGCAAGCGGAGAATTCGATAAAGCTAAAGAGAGTTTTACTCGTGCCTTAACTTTAAAGCCAGAAGACCAATCCTATAAAGATGCGCTGGCTTTTGTGCTTAATAAAAAATCAGATACTCTATTAGAGAAAGGACTGAATGCCCAGACTAATGGTAAGTATGAGGATGCTATAGCTGCTTATACAGAACTTTTAACCACTAATCCTCAGCGTGCAGATATTTGGTATAACCTTGGCATAGCTTATCAGTCTATAGCTAAGCCAGATGAAGCTTATAATGCATATGTTAAAGCCTTTGAGATCAGTCCTAGAGAACACTCTGACGCTATCTTCTTTGCAGCATTAATTTTAGAAGATAAAAAAAATATAACTAAAGCTATGGAGTTATACGAAAAATACATAAAAGTCGCTCCCAGTGGGGAATACTTCATGGATGCACACGATAGGCTAGAGTACATAAAGTCACAAAATTAAGGGAATATATATACAATGTTCTACTCCGAACCGATAATTGAAAATTTCATCGCCGGAATAAGCCAAGAGGACTTTTTAAAGATCGAAGCTATAGAGGATGACGAACAAGCCTATTCATTGATTACTAAACTATATGAAAGAGATTTCGGAGTTGCTCCAAGTGGGGTCGGGGAGTTTCTTTTAAGAAATAAATTTCAGATTGGTACTGTAGAATCTAATCGCAGTTATATTCCAGAGAGCCTGCTCTAACTCATTTTTAGCCTAATTAACTATTTTCTTAATATTTTAAGCATAATATATTTACACATTGTATAATATTAAAGAGTTATGGCTATTTCCATTAGCGAAAGACCTAATATAGCTGATACCAGTGCTTCTCAGTCCGCTCTAGCTTCAGAGCAGCTTGAAAAGCCAACTATTAAAACTATTGATACGAGCGAGGCTACAGAAGCTGCGGCTTCGCTTAAGACCAGTGAAACTAAAGATGTAGGGCGTGATAAAGCAGCGAATTTAGCTAAACCGAAGCAGGGCTTTTTAGAGAGAGTTTTTTCTGGAATTAAATTACCGTGGTTTAGGAAGAAGGAAGATGTGCAGGCAGAGACTAGTAAAGCAGCTGCGGAGCAGCCTGTAGCTCTGCCGACATCTAAAGTCTTTTTACCTACAGATTTTGATAATATCATTGCGATGAAGAATCATAAATATACTAAGGAAGATTTTAAGAAATTTGGTCTGCCAGACAGGTTTTTACCCCTGTCCCATACTGCTGATATTAAAGGTAAGAAAGTCGAGATATTAGAAAATGTCGCATGGCAGCAGCTTGCTTATGATTTATATAATGGTTTCGTTTTTAAGGAAGATAAAAATGCTTTAGAACCGAAAATACTCAATAAT
>DAISHM010000219.1:0-3292 GCA_036822535.1 Candidatus Caenarcanales bacterium | reverse complement strand
AAACAGTAATAACCATAAAATTTTAATCACTCTACAGGTACAATTTCAGTTATTTTTTCACAGATTTTAACTTTCAGTACCCTATTATCCCTACACTCTAAGACTTCTAGAATAAAGCCGTTAGTATCGATCTGTGCACCTATCACTGGTTCTGTACCTAAAAGACCATAAATTAAACCGCCTATAGTATCGTAATGCTCGTCATCAAACTCAGAGCCTAACTCATCGTTAAATTATCTTAAAGTTAGCTTCCCATCGACTTTATACACACCTTCAGTAAGCTTTACTAAAGGCTGATTAGCCTCTGCTTCAAACTCATTACTGATTTCTCCGAAAACCTCTTCTACTATATCTTCCATAGTAACTAGACCACTAGTACCACCATATTCATCAATTAAAATTGCGATCTGCTTTTTCTTCTGCTGCATCATGCTCATTAGATCAACTATATACATACCATCTGGTACCTTTAAAACTTCCTTCAGAATAGATTCTATAGGATCGTTAATTGCCCCTCTCGCATAGGCTCTGAGCATCTCTTTAATAGTGACATAGCCGATTATTTTATCTAGCCTTTTCTGAAAAACAGGGAATTTAGAATATGGGTGTTCATTTGTAAGCTTAATTGCTTCTTCGATGCTAATCCCAGCTTCGATACAAATCATGTCAGTACGTGGGTGCATTATATCCCTTGCGATAGTGTCATTAAATTGAAAGACGTTTTGTATAAGCTTCTCTTCTTCCTCTTCGATTATCCCCTCTTCCTGTGAGGTGCTCAAAATCAGCTTTAATTCATCTTCGGTATGTATAGTCTCGGTAGAATCGAGATTAATACCCATAAGCTTAAAAGCTAAATTAGAACAAGAATTTAGAAATAGGACTGGGAGCTTGAAAATAGTATAAATAAATTCCAGGAAAAAAGCTAATCTCAGACCAGTTTTTTCTGGGTTAATCAGTGCTAAATTTTTAGGAATTAACTCACCGATAATCACATGTAAAAAAGTAACTATAGCGATAGCAGCCGTAAGTGAAACTGTATGAGGATCTAAGCCTATATCTTTAATCTGAAAAACGAAAGGTGAAAGCATTTCCTCTAAAGTAGATTCAGCTAAAGCACCAAGAACCAGACTCGAAACAGTAATTCCTACCTGGCAAGCAGAAATATAATCATTTATATTACCTAATATTTTTTGTAAAACTTTAGCTGCAGCTAGTTTAGGGAGATTTTTAGGATTCCGTGAGGCGACTATATGGTCTACCTGACTTTTTCTCAGCCTAGCTATCGCAAATTCTGCCGCAACGAAGGTACCATTGAGTAGAATTATTCCGAAGATTAAAAGTAAAGACGAATAGTCTTCCATTTTCAGATATAAAGTAATATACCACATTTACACGATGAAGCGACACTAAAGATTAAGGAATATAGACAGATAGATAAATGTTTGGCTTTAGTCGAGAGCAGAAGAGTAAATGTAAATCAGTATTTATGATTCTGTTAATTTTATGCTGCTCAAATCTGCCGCTTCTTGCAGCTAAACCTAAAGGTGAACCTATCGTAGATCCTAATAAACTCTCTGGTGGATTAATTAAAAGTACTGGTTATTTTTTACCGAAGGGATTGAAAATACCAGTAGAATTAAGAACTCCTGTAGATACCAGAATGAGTGAGGCAGGAGATCAGGTCACAGTACAGGTTATGCAGGATGTGCTAATTAATGATTACGTGATTATTCCGACTAACAGCTTTCTACATGGCTATATATCTAAATTAGGTAAGCCTGGCAAATTATATAAAAATCCAGAACTAGAGATTAGCTTCGATAGAATTTCTCTACCACAAAATAATATGACACGGGAATTAAGTATCAGAGGCTTAATCCGCCAGAAAGAATTAATGAAGAATAGTGAGAAAGTGAATTTCGGTGATAGTTATAAAAAACGTGCTGGCATAGCTGCTGGTATAGGTGCTACTGCTGCTGGTAGTGGTACTTACGCCTTCCTCGCTTTAGCTAATCCTTATGATACTTTCGGGATAGCTAGGATATTAGACTTTATTACTTTTGGCTCGGCAGTTACTGCTGGAGCGGCTATTGGCGCAGCGATGATTACTAGAGATGAGGTGAGAATGGAACCTGGTACTAAATTAGATGTACTCCTAGAAGAGTCTACCTACGATAATTTCAGCCCAGACCATGCACTCTCTGAACATAAATTAGAATCAGCTAAGCCTATGAGTCTTAGTGAAGAATACGACAGGTTGTCTAAGATGCAGGCTGAGAAGCTTTAAGGGCATGTATTAACAAAACTTAATTTAAAAATAAAACTGCTTAATAAAAGTTCATTTGATCTTAGTCTAATCAAATGTAGAATTTTAATTTATGGTTATCACCCAGATTAATTTAACTAAACCAGATATTAAACCTAGGGAGCCATCTATAAATCTATCTGGCTTTGGTGATCTTACTAAAGTCATTAAAGCAGAAGCTCGTCAGTTAAAGCGTTTACCAGATGGTTTAGAAATAAATTCTAAAATCGATCCTAATAATTACATGGCTTCATACAAAGGAAAACCTGTATTAATTTCTTTTGAAAGAACGGATAAACCAGTAGAAAAGGCGTCAGATAAAGATCCAGAAGATAAAAGACCACCTCTGTCATTTAGCTCTACTAGTCCTCAAGTGCTACGCATGGATGAGGAAGCGGATAAAGGACTAAAAGCTTTATTAGATAAGAATTTACCTAAAGGTAATATAGGGCTTATAAATAAAGTGCTGGAAGAAAAAGAACTTAACGTAAAAATCACAGATCCTAATATAGCTCAGAGAATAACGAATTCCTTAATGGATCAGAGATTAGAATCAGCGAGAGCCTCTATTAATAATGCAATTAATTATGGAGATTTAGTGCAAGCCCCTATCACTAAAGATGAGATTATAAAAAATTTAGATAAAGTCCAAAGTATCATAGATACTGCGTCTAATAATACAAATGGAATGAATCGCAAAGCTGCTACAGAGCTTGCAGCAAGTCCAGCTATGTTCTAGTTAAAGACCCTGAGGCGTGTAGCGTAACTTTGCTATCATCTATTTCATGTCTTTTTTTAAGAAGATCTTAAGTAAAATCCCCTTTTTTAATAATGCAGATACAGAACCTAAAGATTCTGAACTTGGCTCTGAGACGAATGCTGGGACAGCTATTGCTGAATTAGAAAAAGGTGAGAGCTTAGAGAGGATTAAGGTAAATAAATCCGATTTAGAGGACTTAGAAGAAGAGTTAATTAGAGCTGATTTAG
>DAISHM010000218.1:0-3297 GCA_036822535.1 Candidatus Caenarcanales bacterium | reverse complement strand
TTTTAAAATTATTTCTTCTGCTTTATTTGAATTTAGCCAGTGCTGAGCTTCTTGTTGAGAGTGTTTCGTGTGAGAATTAATTATTTTATCTAGTAGTTTATCTACGCTTTGTGCAGATTGATTTCCTTCATCATGAAAAATTCTATCTGCATTTACACCCAGAAGCTTAGCGATTTTAAAGATCTTTGTTTCTAAATATTGAAAAGCATTTTCGTCAGAGTCATCTTTAGCTAGTTTAAGTGAGCTAGGGCTAGAAGCTAATGCTTTTAAATCATATACAGTGGTTTTATTGACATGATTAGCTAGTCTCTGATGGTACAAACATCTATCACTAGAATTATTTTGTGAGCCAGAGGTTTTTGAGAAGTGATAACCATTAGAGTTTAGAAGGATCACTGCTAATACATAATATCAATTATCTTGAACTGCTTTGTTATGTTAAATCATATTTTAAGAAAAATAAAACATTTTTTTCAAATAAGGCACAGCCATAATCAATACAAGCGACAAGCAAACCACTAAAAACACTACTACTAATGATTTCTGTGGTTTTAATGAAGATCTATTAATTAAAGTTAAAATAAAATTACCAATAACTAAAGTGAAAAAGCTAAGAAATCTAGTCTCAGCTTCGCTTCTGCCTAAATTTAGGCAGCTGAAATATACTAGAATTACTCCCGCAAGCACGCTTAAACCCTGTACTATGCTTATTAAAATACGGGTTCTATCTAAAATAGCCTCATCTCTCTGTCTAGGTCTCCTTTTCATAATATCTTTCACTGCTGGCTCAGATTCAAAGACTACAGAACAGGTGGGATCTATAATCAGCTCTAGAAAAGCGACATGCACGGGATAAAAAATTACAGGTAGACCTGCAAAAATTACCGGAATTAAAGTTAAACCTGCAATAGGAATGTGCACCGCAAGTATATAAGAAGTGGCTTTCCTCAGGTTATCGAAAATTCTGCGCCCTTCGCGAATCGCTGAGATAATAGCTGGGAAATCATCATTTAATAGAACTAAATCAGCGGCTTCACGTGCCACATTGGTGCCAGCTTTCCCCATAGCAATCCCAACATCACTGGCTTTTAAAGCAGGAGCGTCATTTACTCCATCTCCAGTCATGGCGATTACCTCATCGTTATTCTTTAAAGCCTTTACTATTCTTAGTTTTTGCTCAGGCTTTACTCTAGAAAATATAGAAATCTTTGGGATTAAGGCTTTCAATTCTTCATCGCTTAATTTTCCTAAGTCTGAGCCACTAAGATAATCATCACTATTTTTCAAACCTATTTCTTGAGCGATATGCTGAGCTGTGACATGATAATCTCCAGTAATCATCATTAGCTTAATTCCAGCTCTGTGGCACTCCTCCACTGCCTTTTTCACCCCATCTCTAATAGGATCGAGAAAGCCTAAAAGACCGATAAACTCAAAATCTATATCATGCTGTAAGGCTTGTAAATAATTTAATTTAGAACTAGATTTAGCTACAGCTAAGACTCTTAAGCCTTTATTAGCCATGGTTTCAAGCTGTTTTAATATGTGATCTGCTTTGGACTGCTCTAGGTGACAGAGATCTATAATCGCTTCAGGTGAGCCTTTGGCATAAAATGAATATAGCTCTCCATTACCATCATCCCAGGCTCTAGACATGGCTAGAAGCTCTTTAGTTAAAGTATATTCCTTAATAAATTTCCAATTATGTAAATGCTCAGAATCGACCTTCTCATCTTTAAATACCGCTTTGAGAGCATTTTCCATCGGGTCAAATGACTCTTCTTTACTTGCTAGAATGGCGTATTCGATTAGCTGATGATATTTTTCTGGAATAGCTTCAGCATTTACTTTATAGGCTGTATCTGTGTATAATTCTGCTAAAACCATTTTATTTTCAGTTATAGTACCTGTTTTATCAGAGCACAGGACTGTAATCGAGCCTAAAGTCTCTATGGCAGACATTTTACGTGTGAGTACTTTTTTCTGAGAGATACGATATGCTCCTAGTGCCATGAAGATAGTAAAGACAGCTGGTATTTCCTCTGGTAGCATAGCTATCGCAAAGCTAATAGAATTTAGTATCCCTTTAATCCAGCTCTCCCTAAAGCCAATGATTATCACTATGACTAAACTCAGGCTAAGAGCGATACCTAGCATAGTATTAACTAAGATGCTTATTTCTCTTTGGAAATGTGAATTTCCTTTATCTATAGACTTTAAGGCTCCACCGATTTTACCGAGCTGAGTATTCATGCCTGTGGCTGTGATACGAATATAGGCGCTGCCATTAGTCACTAAGCTACCACTAAAAACCCGGCACTGCTGCGATGCTTCAATTTCCGCGTTTTCGTCGTCTTCATAAGCCTCTCCCTTTGCAGATTTTAAAACGGGGATAGACTCCCCTGTCAGTGTAGATTCATCTACGTGTAAATTTATCGCAGAAAGTATTTCTGCATCCGCAGAAATTTTATCTCCTTCGTTTAAAACCACTATGTCACCTGGTACTAGAGAGCTGCTTGGGATGATTTCTTCTCTGCCATTACGAATTACTCTAGCTTGAGGGCTACTTAAATCTTTAAGAGCACTTAGTGCCTTTTCAGTTTTCCAAGACTGAAAAATAGTTATGCCGATTATGACTATAACGAAGCCAGATAATATTAAAGCTTCATCTAAGTCTCCTAAAATTAGATAAAGAGCTGCACAGGCACTTAATAGAATAAACATCGGTTCAGTACAGATTTCTATACTGATATTTAGAAGATTTTTATGACTGCTATTTAATAGCTTATTCTCACCATGTTCTAAAAGCCTCTTCTGGGCTTCTTTATCGCTTAGCCCTAATTTAGAGATTTCTGTAAGTGAGTTTAAATCTTGCATTCTGAAAAGTTACTAATGATTAGTTCTTCTCCCATTTTACATGAATCCTGGTGAGGGTTATTCATGCCGTATTGTAGTTGCCATGAATCCTGTTTCGCAAAGCTGAATCGCTCTCTGATGAATTCAGAGTTATCATAACTGATAAACCATTTACTAGAGCAGTTTTTTACATCTTCTGCAAATTTATCATGATCGAATCTAAGCTGCAGATTACCACGCTAACCATAGCGTTTCGAAATAGTTGCAGAGAAATAGGGCGGATCTAAGTAAATTAATTTGGAGTTTGCTTCAGTCTTAGTGTCACTTTTTAGTAATTCTCTGTAATCTAAGTTAGTAATTATCACTGTTTTTTTGTCTAGTAAATCTCTCACTAAGGCTACTCTTTTAATTGCACTCTCTGTAAATCTTTCACGGAAAGCT
>DAISHM010000217.1:0-3298 GCA_036822535.1 Candidatus Caenarcanales bacterium | reverse complement strand
AATGCAGATAATATATCTTCTCACTGTAATCCCGATGAAAAATCTATTATTTTCACTAATTATTTAAATGACCATGATGGATTAAATTTTAATGTAATTGACGAGCTAAAAGTATCTTTATTAAAGCAAGGGTTTAAAAATGATGAAATAGCTATTTTTACTGGAACGCATCCAGAGGGCTTAGAAGAATTTAAAACTAAGCCTGATTCTAAAATATTAATAATGTCACCTGTATCCATGTATGGAATTGATGGTCTACAAAACGTCTGTTCACGCATGATTATAGCCTCTTCTCCTTGGACTACAGTTATTGATCAGATGATCGGCAGACTAGCTCGAGTAGGGCAGAAAAAAGAGGTAGAAGTTTTAATACCTTCAGTAAAAATTAGTTTAGAGAATGGAGATGTCCTACCAGAGTATGAATTACTCAAACATAAAATTATCGAAGAAAGACTTTCTCTCGCCAAATCTTTTATAGAGGGGGAGTTATTAAATAAATTAAGCCTAGATGAGAAGAGCTTAATGAAGCTCATTCAAGAAAATCTAGTTAATCAAATACCTAATAATTTAGAAGATATTCATACGGATTTATATACAAACCCAAATACTGAATTATTAGAGTCAGATGAGCACCCAGTAAAAGGTGGTCTATCACAGGCTCCTAATTTTCTTAAACTATCTAAATTAATCAATCAGCGTGATTCTCACAGGGTTCATCAATTTTTAAACTCAGCATGAAAAAGTCTCTGGGATGCTTATCATAATGAGATAGACCTACTTAATCAAAATAAAGTTAAGCCCATGGATAAACTAATATGGAAACTAATTAGTAAGCCCTCTCTAGTAAAATCCAATCCTACAGACGACTCCGTAACTATAATTAATATGGGCTCGGGTAGAGATTTACTACAAGCCAGAATGTTAAACCCACTGAGCAAAGAGAATCCAAACACTCTTTACTCTCACTTGAAAGAGCGCCTAAAACTTAAAGAAATCAAAGTTTTTGACATAGACCATGTTAAACACGAAGAAAACATTTCAGGAATAAAGCTAGAATCTCTTTCAGATAATGCAAGCAGTCTCAGTGCAGCTAGCTTAGATAAAATTAAAAATGCTAATGGAGCAGACTTAGTTATATTTAGTCAATCTTTAATCGGTAAAGACTGGGAGTATGCTTTAGTCCAAGCCCGTGAAATTTTAAAAGCTAAAGGAAAAATTCTTATCATAGATGAACAAAGTCCGTGGAAAATGAAACACAGTAATTTATCGATTGATGAATTAAAAAGAATTAGTGAGGAACTTAATCTAAAGTTCGAAGATCAGGAAGAAGGACATTATATATTTTTCAAACTAGAAGCCTTAAAGTAATAATCTGATAGGATATCTCTTATGAATTTAAGATCCGATGGAAGAAAAGCAGCCGAACTAAGACCAGTAAGCTTTGAGAGACATTTTATTAAAAATTCAGCAGGCTCAGTCCTAGTGAGCTGTGGCGATACTAAGGTCATAGTCACTGCTAATTATGAAAATAAAGTTCCGCCATTTTTAAATAAAGAAACAGATGGGTGGCTGACGGCTGAATACAGCATGTTACCTGGCTCCTGCTTAACTAGAATAAAAAGAGATAAAGCGAATGGCTCTGGTAGAACCCAAGAGATCTCTCGCTTAATTTGACGTGCTTTAAGAGCTATGGTGTATATGAAAAGCTTTCCTGGATACACGATCCACGTAGATGCTGATGTAATCCAAGCAGACGGCGGCACTAGAACAGCTAGCATAAGTGCTGCTTATATTGCGGTATATGATTGCCTTTTAAAGATGAAAAAGGAAACTAATCTTTTTCCAGATAAGTTACCTATTCTAAATCAGGTAGCAGCCGTATCAGTAGGAGTTCGTAATAATCAGATACTTCTAGATCTAAATTACGAAGAGGATAGTACAGCTCAAGCAGATGCAAACTTTGTGTTCACTAGTGCTTTTGAGGTTGTCGAGATCCAAGGTACAGCAGAACAAAATCCATTTAAGACTGAACAATTTCTACAAATGATGAACTTTGCCCAAGAAGGAATTAAAACACTGTGTAATCTCCAAAATCTCTCGCTTGAACTGCACTTAACGACCCGCTAAGGTCATCCTACGCTAAAACTAGCCTCTCCCTGATTTGCCCTCCTTTTCATCTAACACACGTAGATAATAAATCAAAATAAAATTAAGGCTGAATTAAGACTAGGCTTAAATGATAAATATCTAATGAAAGTTAATTTTATAGTAATAGCAAACGGTCAAATCATCTCCCCAAGCAGGTTGCGTGACTCTTTCCACAAATTCACTGGAACTGAATTAAATAATACGAAGTATAGCGTAATCTGTGCTGACGGTGGCTGGCTGAATGCTAAAAAATTAAATTTAGACATAGATTATCTAATTGGTGATTTAGACTCGATACCATCAGAATTAAAAAATGATATTTCTGCTAAAGAACTGACTATAAAAGAATTCCAGAACACTAAAGTCATCTATGATCCCGATCAAAGTAAAACAGACACTAGGCTAGCCCTAGAATTAGCTCATCAGCTTGCAGCGAAGCAAGTCTTTCTCCTAGGTGCTTCTGGGGCTCGTTTAGATCATTTACTCTCTAATATTCTTGAGCTTAAATACATGCATGATTACATGGATATAAAGTTAATTGATGAATTTACAGAAGTCTCTTATATAAATGAATCTAGCACTTATTTAGGTGAAATCGGAGAAGTACTTTCGGTGATTCCACTTAGCGACATAAAAGCTCTTCATTACGAAGGACTTTTATTTAATTTAAACGGCGAGAATATTAAATCAGGTACTTCACTAATTTCTAATAAATTTTCAGCTAAACAAGCTAGAATCATCTTTGAGAGCGGAGAATTATTAGTAATGAGAACTTATGATGGATAGTATTGACTACTGGATCATAGCTTCATACATAGCCTTAGTAGTATTCATAGGTATCTTCAATTCCCGTGACGAAAAGAAAAGCCTAGAAATATTCTTTTTAGCTAGCCGTAAGCTTACAGTCCCAATTTTAGTAGCTAGTTTAACCACTACTTGGTACGGTAATATACTTGGTTCTAGCGAAATGGCTTTTAATAATGGCTGTGCTTATTTCCTGAGTCAGGGTATTTTTTGGTATCTTGCTGCTTTTATATTTATGCTTTTTTTAGCACCTAAACTCAGTCGCTTAAATTTATTTACCTTAGCTGAATTAATTGCGAAAAGATTCGATGAAAATGCTGGAATATTAGCAGCTTTTAATAACTTA
>DAISHM010000216.1:0-3324 GCA_036822535.1 Candidatus Caenarcanales bacterium | reverse complement strand
AGAAGTTAAAAGATCGCCTCTTACTGGCAGAGAGTCTTATATTATTATCTGATTAAAGACGAAGGCAATTTATAGTCTAATAGACCAAAATGTGACCTCAAGGTACTTTGATCACCAACTAAATGTGAAAAACAGTCTGGCACAGCAATTCGCTTGAGTTTAATATTAGCTCCTACATCACATAAGTACTCAGCAATAGCAGAACCTAGACCACCAATTAAACTGTGTTCTTCAATACTTATAATATCTATATTTTCTTGAATCAATTTATTAATTAGATTTGTATCTAAAGGCTTTACAGTATGCATGCTAATTAGATATGGCTGAAAGCCAGACTCAGAAAAGATTTTATCTGCGTAAAGTTTCGCAGAGCCCAGCATATTACTAGTAGAAATGACAGCCAGTTTTTTTCCAGTCTTTAATACAGCGGCTTTGCCGATCTTAATCTCGGTTTCTAAATTATGAAATATATCTTCTTTATTCTTACCGATACGAATATAAATCGGTCCTTTGTAATCTAGGCTCTGATTAATTATCTGCTCAGCTTCAAGATTATCTCCTGGGCAGCATATTGTCATACCAGCTAAAGTGCGCATCACAGCTATATCTTCTAAAGCATGATGAGTAGCCCCAGAGGGACCATACTCAAAACCAGCACCAACACCAATTAATCTCACATTAGTTTGCATATATGCGACATCTACTCGAATCTGCTCAAAGCATCTCATCGTAATAAAAGGTATAATGCTGTAAACATAAGGTATATAACCAGATAAAGCCAAACCCGCCGCTAAACCGATAGTGTTTTGCTCAGCTACACCAGAGTTTAGAAATCGATCAGGAAATTTTTGCTGAAAAGGCTCCAACACACTGTAGCCCATATCTGCAGTAACTAAAAATACTCGTGAATCTTTTTCTGCAAGTCGAATTAAGCTATCAATAAAAACCTTACGCATAAAGCTTCTCCGCTAAACTATCTATAGTTAAGCTCAGAATCTCTTCTTTAGCTCTAATAAACTCATCTTCGTTAGGTGATTTATAATGCCAAGCTAATTTATTCTCCATAAAACTCACTCCGCAGCCTTTAACCGTATTAGCGACTATAGCCAGTGGCTTATCTGAAACAGAATTTAAAGCTTGATAAATTTGATTCAAATCATGACCATGAACTTCTATAGCCTCCCAGCCAAAGGCTCTGAATCTTTCCGCCATATTAGTTTGATCTATAATTTCATTAGTTAAGCCAAAAGACTGGATTTTATTATAATCTACTATGAGTTTTAGCTGTGAAAGCTTTAGTGAAGCAGCAAGCATAATAGCTTCCCAAACAGAGCCTTCATTTAATTCACCGTCACTAATTAAATCAAAAACTTTAGATGAATTTTTACCAGCTTTTTTATTTGCAGCGATAGCCATACCTAAACCAATAGGCAAGCCATGCCCCAAAGAACCAGCAGAAATTTCCAATCCAGGAGCTACAGTCATATCTAAATGGGCAGGCAAAGCACCATTATTTAACATGTAAGTATCTAACAATTCTAAAGGGAAAAAACCTCTATGAGCCAAAGTAGCATAGAGAGCTGAACTTGCATGAGCTTTACTAAGTATAAATCTATCACGCTCTTCCATAGAAGGGTTTAAGTGATCTATTTTTAAAATATGAAAATAAAGTAGATAAAGAATTTCTATTATAGAGAAAGCGCTACCAATATGAGAAGAACGAGCACGGGTAATCATCTCTAGGACAGAAATCCTGATTTTTTTAATGGTCTCTATATCAAACACTCAATGTCTCCCTAGTTTTTAATAGAGAAAAAAACCTTTCAAATACTTGAACAAAGTAATTTAAATCTCCCTCATTCAAACCAGGCCAAACCCCAATCCAGAAAGTATTTCGCATAGCATAATCAGTATTAGGTAATAAATCATAGACCATATCATCAATCTGCGAGCTATGTAATAACTCTGAGTCTAAGACTCTGAACTCAAAATCAGTATCTATATAAGCTGGCTGACGTAAAATATTACCAGCGAAAAGCTGTCTAGTACCAATTCCATTCTCCTCTAAGTAATTGACTAAATCTACTCTTTTTATACCTGAAGCTTCTTTTACAGAAAGCGGAAAACCAAACCAAGATGGATCGGCAAGCTCAGAATGACTAGGCAAAATTAGATAATCAGAAAAAGCTTTTAATTTTTCATAAAGATAACGATAATTCGCTTTTCTTTTCTCAATAAAACTCTCTAGCTGAGCCATTTGTGCTAGACCACAAGCAGCCTGCCAATCAGTCATCTTCAAGTTATAGCCAATATGCGAGTAAATATATTTATGGTCGTAACCTGATTCTAAATTACCTAGCTCATAGCTAAAACGCTTGCCACAAGTATTATCCTTACCAGACGGACACCAGCAATCCCTGCCCCAGTCACGCATAGAGAGAAGTATTTTATAAAGCTCTGGATTACTAGTAAGCACGGCTCCACCTTCACCTGTCGTAATATGATGTGCAGGATAGAAGCTCAGTGTGCAAATATCACCGAAGGTACCAGTTAGTTTATTATCAAATCTAGAGCCTAAAGCATCGCAGTTATCTTCTATAAGCCAGAGTCCATGACGATTACAAAAATCTCTAATCACACTTAAATCAAAAACATTACCTAAGGTATGGGCAATAAAAATAGCTTTAGTGCGAGGACTTAACGCTCGCTCTAATTGGCTTACATCAATATTATATGAGCCGATTTCTATATCTAAAAATACTGGTCTTAGAGAATTCTGAATTATCGGATTTACTGTAGTCGGAAAACCAGCAGCGACGCAAATCACCTCATCACCTTTTTTCAAAGCTCTATCAGCAAGGCGAGGAGAGCATAATGCAGATAAAGCAAGTAAATTAGCAGAAGAACCAGAGTTTACCGTAAGTGCATATTTTAAACCAAGAAAGTCTCTTAAAGCCTTCTCAAAGTCTTTATTAAACCTACCAGTAGTTAGCCACATATCTAGAGAGGCATCCATCATATTAGTTAATTCATTTACCCCTAAGACCTTTCCAGAGACAGCTTTATATTTAGATACAGGTTTAGACCATTTGTCTAAAAAGAAAAACAGCTTAGATAGCTGCAAAATTATTTTTCTAAAAATCTCTTTTAGCAATATCATGAGGATTTCCTATAATTATCATATAATCTCAGAAAGTCTTCTATCTGACTATAAGTAAATTCTTTTACTCTGTCTTTCCTCTCTCGAAAAGTCTTGTACCATAAGGCTGTCATAGAAATTGCTTCATCGATATTCAGAAATCGTTTCCAATCCAAATCTTACTT
>DAISHM010000215.1:0-3329 GCA_036822535.1 Candidatus Caenarcanales bacterium | reverse complement strand
CATTACGCACGCCTATATCATAGAAATAATATTTCCTAGATTTTTTTAATTCGTTACTCAGATTCCCTGAAAAAGAATTTACTCTATAAAGTACGAATGTTTGCTCTAAAATCTCAAGATACTGCTCTACAGTACTTTCGCTGAGCCTGATTTCACGAGCTAAATTAGCTTTAGAAATTAGCTGTCCTTGCTTTTCTGCGAGTATAAAAATTAGGTGATTAAAGGCACTAATATTCTCTTCTCTAATCAAAGACTTAATATCTTTTTGAATATAAGTCTCTAAGATGAGTTTCAGATATTTCTCTTTATCTATGTCTCGGGGATGCTCGTCTTCGTCATATACTCCAGGTAAACCACCGAATTTGAGATAATTTTTAATAACTTCTGCATCATTAGGCTCTTCTAGATTAGTTTTTCCTTTTGTATTTTTTTTAGGCTTCTCTCTAGAACTCAGTTCATCTAAAGTTAAAGGTCTAATCAGGAATTTTTTATAGCGTCCAGCCATGCTCTCTTTTATATGCTTATGCATTTCTAGAGCAGAAGAGCCAGAGGCGTAAATTTTAAAGCTATATTTCGGATAGAGATCGATAAAATCATAGATCGCTTTAAATATATGTGAAATATTTTCTATATACTGAAATTCATCTATGAAAATATAGTCAGCAGAGGATTTTAGAAAATTAAAAATATCTTCATCGCTAGCATTAAATAATTTACTATGCTCTGGAAATTCTAAATTAAAATAGCTAGTAGATTTTTCTTTTAAACTTAGCTCTCTGTGGAGTTTTTTTAAGATATGTGTCTTACCAACTTGTCTAGGACCGAAAACTATACTGATTTTAGGACTCTTTTGATGAGCCGCAATCTCAGCATAAGCTTTCCTCTTAAACACTGCCATTTATCTTTAATTATACCCATTTTCTAGTATTCTTAGGTATAACTATGAAATTCTAGATTTTCTAGAATTTCATAGCGTGGGTATGGAATTCTAGAAAATCTAGAATTCCGTGGTCTAGGCTATAGCCACTACACGCCCGTTAGGGCTTTAATTACTCTCTCGTTTTCACTCTCAGTACCGATAGTCATGCGAATTGCATAAGGAGAACTCGCTTTAGATCTTCTGAGTATAATTCCTTTAGAGAATAGATATTCCATAACTGCTTCAGTTATATCTTTTTCTCTGATATCTTTATCTAAGCGCTCATAGATAGCTAATTTCTTTTGCTCAGCTAAATTCTCTGAAATCTCAAATAAAATAAAATTGGTATAACTTGGATAAACTTTAAATCCTAATTCTTTAAGTGCTCTTTCTACTTTAGGACGCTGACTGTTATTATTCTCAATGATTTTAGTGAAATGTTCACTATCTTTAAGACTGACTTTTGCTGCTTTTAAGCTCGCTTTAGCACAGAGGAAAGGAGTATTATACTTCAAATACACATCTTTTAAGCTCTGATGCATTAACCCATAACCCACTCTATAACCAGCTAAGCCATAGGCTTTAGAAAAGGTATAACCTAATATCATATTAGGATAATCTTTAATTATCTTGGTCGCCTCGAAACGCTCTCTATCAGTGAATTCTATATAGGCATGATCTACGAAAATCATGATATTTCTATCTAGGCAGACTTTAGCGATACTCTCAATTTCAGCTAAGTCTAAAATGTTTCCTGTAGGATTATTAGGGGTGCAAAGAAAAAGCATTTTAATTTTAGAGCCACTTTTAGTTTCATACTCTTCAATATCAGCTGCTAAATTATTTATATTTGGGTAGAAAGAATCTTTTAGTCTTCCTAAATCTAATATTTTCCCGCCCATTTTTAGAGTGCAGAAGCTATAGAAATCGAAGTTCGGTCTGAAATTTATTACAGTATCACCAGCCTTAACAAATAGGCAGAGACAGTGTTCTATGATTTTATCCATACCATTACCGCCGACAAAGCCGAGCTTATCTATTTCTTGTGTAGAATTCCTGAAATCTTCTTTCAGGGCATCCATTAATTCTTCACAGTTAGGTTCATCATAGTAATGTGAACTTAGTAGAGCTTCTTTAGCTGCTGTTATAGCCTTAGGACTAGCTCCTAGAGTGCTTTCGTTACCAGCAAGTCTGAGTATTTCTTCTCTCTTAAAACCGTATTTAGTCATTAACTGCTCGAAAGTCGCTCCAGCTGCGTAAGCATTTGCATCTGAGAGCCATGGATTGAATTCATAATTGAAATTTTTCATATTTTAAAATACACTTAAGCATTATAGCTGTTTTAAGACTGCTCGCAAACGAACAAGTTCAAGGCTGAAGACGACGAAAATGCAAAAAACGGGCTAAATATTAGTGAAAAAACTTGCTAAAAGTCTGAAGAAATTTCTTAAACCAGCTCAGGTATTAGATAAGCCTGAGGATTTGCACCTTTATGATACTGATGCGACTGCTCTATTTAAGAGGAAGCCATCTTTAGTACTTATACCGTATACTGCTGAAGAGCTTTCACTGATTATTAAAGCTATAAATTCATATAATCATACTCTGAAAAATAAGGCTGAACGTATTAGCTTCGTCGCTCGTGGAGCAGGTACTGGTCTGTCTGGTGGTGCTATAGCTTCTGAGAATTCTGTGATAATTTCAGTAGCTATGTTAAATCGTCTCTTAGAAGTCGATTTGGAAAATCGTATAGCTTTAGTAGAATCTGGTTACGTTAATGCTACTTTAAATAAGGCTTTACTGGGTACTGGTTTGCATTTCGCTCCAGATCCTTCTAGTCAATTGGCTTGTACTATAGGGGGGAATATCGCTGAAAATGCTGGAGGTATTCATTGCTATAAATATGGAGTTACTGCTGATCATGTACTTGGTATGGAGATCGTTTTAGCTAATGGTGAGATTAAATATGTAGGTGATCTCACTAAGGCAGCGAAGCCTAAAGACATGATTAAAAAAACTTTTTCGGATATAGATATTATAGGACTTTTTATTGGTAGTGAAGGGACTTTCGGGATAGTAACTAAGGCTCTGCTGCGTCTAACCCCTATCGCAGAGTCCTTTATAACTATTCAGGCAGCTTTTAATTCTACTTTAGCCTGTGCTGAAGTGGTTAGTGAATTAATTCGTCAGGGCTTTAAACCAGCTGCGCTAGAGATAATCGATAATCATGCGGTAAGAGCAGTAAATGCCGCTTATAATCTAGGTTTCTCCGATGAAGTGAAAGCCGTTTTATTAATAGAATTAGATGGGGTGAACGAGGAAATACTTAGAGAAGCTGCTGGTATAGAGGCTTTAGTCGCTAAATTTAATCCAGTGCTTTACCTGACTACTCAGGATATTAATGAACGTT
>DAISHM010000214.1:0-3440 GCA_036822535.1 Candidatus Caenarcanales bacterium | reverse complement strand
AAAAGCCCTATCAGAAATCGATACTCATGAACACACAGAAATAATTCCCATCTATCCTAATCATCAAGACATAGACCTACTTAGTGATTTAATTAGCCCAGTTCTAGAAAAGTTTATAAGCACTGATAAGAAATTACACGCATATATTCTTGCGGGGCATGGACTCTATACATGGGGAGCTACTAAGGAAGAGAATTTAAGGCTTGTAGATGCTTTAAATACTATAATAGAATCTTATTTACTAGAATTAAATTTAGAAAATCTAGTTAAAGCTGCATAAAAGGATTAGATGAAATGGCTTATTTAAAAATATTTGACGAGTCTGCTAATTTACTTACTAGCCATACTGACTTAGATGAAATTCAATCAGCCCTTTTAGAGACTAAGGTAACTATAGAGAAATGGCAGAGTTTTTCTAATAGCGAACTAGTTCCTAATGGGCTTACTGAGGATGAAGTACTTAAACTCTATGATGAAGAAATAGCTAGAATAAAATCCCAGTTTAATTTTAAAGCCGTAGACCTAATGTCTATAAATCCAGAATTTGCGAAAAGAGAAGATTTTAATGATCTACGCAATAGATTTTTAAAGGAACGCATACACAGTGACGATGAGGTGCGTTATTTTATAGAGGGTTCTGGTTTATTTACTATTCATCATCAAAAAAAAGTTTTTAGTATACTGTGTTCTGCTGGTGATTTTATTTCAGTTCCAGCGAATACTTTACACTGGTTCGATATGGGAATTAGCCCTAGTTTTAAATGTCTCAGATTCTTTTCTGATGAAAGTGGCTGGGTACCTGTATATTCTGAAAATAGCATTGCTAAGCGCTTTCCATGCTTAGATGAATTTGATAAATTGGGATCTCTATCATAATGCCTGAAGCAATTCTCACTGACATAGAAGGTACTATTAGTTCAATTAATTTTGTTAAAGAGATTCTATTTCCTTACTCAGAAGAGAGATTGAGTGATTATCTAATAGCTAATTATGAAAGAGATCATAGAGTTTTAAAAATCATTGATGATGTTTTAGCTATAGAGAATAATGAAGCGGGTGTAGTGTTTGAAGCACAAATCTATACTGCGATAGAGATTTTACTCACTTGGATTAGAGAAGATAGAAAAATAGCTCCACTAAAGGAGTTACAGGGCTTAATTTGGGAAGAAGGTTTTAGAAAAGGTTTATTTAAATCTCATCTTTACGCTGATGCCTACGACTGGCTTTTAGAGGTTAAAGGTAAGGGTTTACCGATTTATGTATATTCTTCTGGCTCTGTTTTTGCACAAAAACTTTTCTTTGAACACTCTGAATATGGTGATATTCGATATTTATTTTCAGGTTTTTATGACACTAAAATCGGCTCTAAAAAAGATGCTGATTCATATTTAAAAATAGCTGCTGATATTAAAGTAAAGCCTGAATATATTTTATTTCTAAGTGATATCGAAGAAGAATGTGCTGCTAGTGAACAGGCGGGCTTTCTTACAGTAAAAGTAGATAGAGAGTCTAAAGAACAGAATTTTAGTGAGACTAGAAAAATTATCCACAACTTTAAAGAATTAGAGACTTATATTTAGATGAAAAATTTTATTCTAAAACGAATATTAAATTATCTCCCAGCTTATCTTTGGGGTACTTTATTCTTAATTGGAGTAAATCTACTGGGTGCTTATATCCCTCAATTAGTAAAGGAGTCTATAGATCTATTACAGAGTTACGCTGATAGCATTTCTAGTGCTGACTTACTAAATAATCGCTTGAATTATTTAGTAGGTTTCATTGCAGTTGCTGCTTTATTAATGGCTATTTTAAGGGCTAAGTCACGGCATATTATATTTGGGGTGGGCAGGCAGGTAGAGTTTGATTTAAAGAAACAGATCTTTAATCATGTACTGCATTTAGAGCCAGATTTTTTCCAAAGAAAAAAAGCTGGTGATTTGATTTCGATTATCAGTAATGATGTACAGTCTTTTAGAGCAGTAGCGGGCTTTGCGGTATTAAATATTTTAAATAGTGCTATCGCTTTTATAGTCATAGTTCCTTTAATGTATAAGACCCATGCCACACTGACTATAAGCTTTTTAGCTTTAATACCATTATTAATCTTAGCTGTAACCCTCTGTAGTCAAGCGATTAAGAAGCATCAAGAATCAGTACAAGAGCTACTAGCTAAAATTAGTAATTTCATAGAACAGAATCTCAGTGGCATTCATATCATTAAGAGCTTCGGACAAGAAGAGGCAGAGTTAGAAAGATTTAGCCAAGAAAATAAAAATTTACTTAGTGAATATCTTTTATTAATTAAGGCTCGTAGCTTTATTAGTCCTATTATGAAAGTCATTGCTAGCTTAGGTTTCATTCTTTTACTCGCTATAGGCGGCAGAGGAGTTATTAATGGCAATTTTAGTTTCGGTGATTTTGCTGCTTTCTCACTTTATATAGAAAGGCTGATCTGGCCTATCACTACGCTTGGCTGGTTAATTACGATCATTTATAGAATGCAGGTAAGCGGCGAAAGAATAAAAGAAGTTTTAGATACTAGACCTCAAATATTTGACACTAAAACTAGCATAGATAAAAGAGAATTCACTGATTATATAGAGTTTACTGAATCTAATATTAAAATTCAGAGAGGTGAGAAGATTGCGATAATCGGTGTAATTGGCTCTGGGAAAAGTATTCTTGCGCGTAAGCTCATGCATTTAAGAGAACTTAAACCAAGAGAAATAGTTATCGATGATATAGATTTAGCTCAAATTAAATTAGACTCTCTAAGGACTTTTATTAATATGGTGCCTCAAGAGAATTTTCTATTTTCTACTTCTATAAAAGAGAATATTGCTTACGCTAGAGACCTCTCTGAAACAGAGATTGAGCATTTAGCCAAGATGGTTTGCATGCATGATGAAATACTTAGATTCACAGATGGCTATGAAACCGTAGTCGGCGAGCGAGGAGTCACTCTATCTGGTGGTCAGAGACAGCGTTTAGCTATCGCTAGAGCTTTAGCCATAAATCCAGATATTCTAATCTTAGATGATGCCTTAAGTAGCGTAGATAATGCTATCTCTAGTGAAATTTTTAATAATATTACTGAATTACGCAAAGAAAAAACCACTATTTTTATTACACACAAACCAGAGATAGCCCAGCTCTGTGACAGGATTTTAGTGATGGAAAATCTTAAAATTGTAAAAGAAGAAGTGAGGAGTTTTTAAGTGTTTAAAAAAGACCTAGAGCTTTTAAAATTAATTTTAGATTTTGCTAAGCCTTATAAAAAAGTACTTTTTGCTTCATCAATTTTACTACCTTTAAGCTCTATAGCCTTTTCTATACAGCCTTTCCTCATTCAGAAAGCCATAGATGGCCCATTAAGAACTGCTAATTATCAAGAACTCACTTTATATATTTATGCTTTTATCGCAGCGATAGTCTTT
>DAISHM010000213.1:0-3463 GCA_036822535.1 Candidatus Caenarcanales bacterium | reverse complement strand
GAATCTCAATTAGGAGAGGTCGCATGTCAGTATCAGGCGTTAACACCCCGTTTAGAGCTAGTGGATCTAATTATGCTCAGAATACTTCGGTCTCAGAATCTCTAGATAGACAGAGTTCCTATACCAGCATTAACAATATAACTGAAAGTCTGCTCTCTGAAATTAATACAGAGGAAGATACCCCAATAATTAATAGCGATAGACCAGAAGTTAATTTAAAAGAGACTTTACTTTCAGCTGAGAACATTGCTGCCGACAAATTGATGTTAGGCGAAATGAATCAAACAATTAAAGGCCTTAAAGGTGAAGATGCTTTACTAGGCTACCTTACAGAAGAAGCCTTAAAATATGAATTCGGTGAGAACACATCAATGGAAGACTTTACGGTACTCGCAGAAAATTATGATGAAAGTTCTGGTTTTACTTTTACTACTTACCAAAATGGCGAACAAACTATTACATTGTTTAGCAAATACGACGAGACAGATAAACACGCTGAGCTAGGTATATATCGTGATGATGGCTCTACCACTAAGTTTGATTATTCAGGATTCAATAATAATCGTGGGATTTCCTTACAGCATACTAGTGATTTTTATAACAATGAGGAAGGTGAGAAGGAAAGAGAGTTTGCCTTAATTTATGACGATAAATCTTTCACTGGCAGAGATTATAAAGATAATGAAACTGGTCTATGGCAGTCAGAGTCATACAGAGATCAGAGTGAGGATACTTTATACCGTACTACCACTTTCAATAATGGTGATATATTAATAGACGCTTATAATACAGACACAGAGAAGCTTGTAAATGTACAAGTTACCAATGATATCGGCACAGTAGTAATGAATACTGATGCATCTATAAGATTTACTACAGGACAGAATCATAGAGACGATGGCAACATGCAGTTCTTACAATATGACGAAAATGGCGTAGAAACTGGTTACGCTAAAAAACCCGATCAAGACGTCGATAAAGATATTTACCAAGGAGCTGCCGAAAGCGGTGAAGACGTAGAATATCTAAGATCCTTATTTAACAAATATGTAACAGAAAAAAGTAATCTAAATGCACGAATAGGGCTTGATAATGAAGACGCTGGATATAATTTCGGTCTCAGATTACTTTTAGATAACGCTAACTCTAGATTAATTGAAATCACAGACCAGCTTGCAGAATTTGAATAATTTGAATCGCTAGAAAATTTCCTTATCAGTAGGCTTATTGAAACTTAAATTAAGAGATATCAGCTTTCAATCGAGATATTTCTGAATCCCTTGATGATATCTCTGAGCTTAAATATGTTTGTCTTGATTGTGCAGAAGACCTCGCAGAAGCATTAGAATCATCACTATTTCTCGTCACAGTTCTACTCGTATTAGCGGCCGTAGCAGAAGGAGTCGAAGAGTCTTCCACTGCATTATTAGGGACTGGGATGAATTCTTCTTCATCTTCCGTTTCTGGACTAGATTCTAGGCTACTTAACTCACTATCCACCAAAGATAAATCACTCTCAAGAGAACTCTTTTCACCTTCTATTAATTCCACCTGGCTGCTTACAAAGGCCTTCCGTCTTTCTTCTGCTTCCCTAGCAGCTTCCAATTCCTTCTCTAATTCGGTCTGAGCCGCAGATTGAGAACCATCAGCGGCAGTATTACTAGCAGGAGCCGGAGGCACATAACTAGCGTCTTTAATTTCAGCATATTCTTTGAATGATTCTAGAAGACTTGAGGTCAAAGCGTCTAAGCTAGAAGCATCTATAGTCTCAGCAGTCACGGCATCTCTATTAACAAAGAAAGCATCTACCGTTTTTAAAGTTTTCTCTTCACCATCCACTACACGAGTGAAAGTACTCTCTAAACTAATATCATTACCGTGCTCGTCATGCTTCTGTCCAAGCTTGCCAGTATACTGAGTAGAAATAGAGGTAACACCCATTTCAGCTAAGGTTTTTAACTCGCCTTCATCAGACTCGCCGTCACCATCCATATCAGCCCACAGCTTAAGTTCTGTGTAGGCAGTATCATTAGCATCAATTTTTCCATCTTTATTAGAATCAAGCTTCGCTAATTCATCATAGCAATTAGCAGAACCAAGCTGATCACCAAATAACTCTATACCTGAATCTATAATTCAATTTCCATCTCTATCCAAAACCAAGAAAGCATCATCAAAGCCTTGCCCAGATTCAGTCCAAGCTGTTTTATCTTTTTTACCATCACCATCTAAATCAAAAACTGTACCATCCTCATTAGAAGTAAGCTCTATACCATCACCGTCTAAATCAAAGACAAGTGGAGAGTACCATCTAAATATAGACTCCACGACATTATACTCTTTACCATTATGGGTGATAGTCTTTCCTTCTATTAAGTTTTCAGCGGCACCATTCATACCATTGGTATCAGCCCAACCTTGTCCCTGACTTTGGCTGCCACCCCCTTGGGCACTTAGTTCAGCTTCAGAAATTTCACCAATAACTTCTCCTGTTTGCACGCTAATAATGAGTGGGGTAGTCGCTAATCTATCCCTATCAGCTTGAGACATCTTCTCATAGACAGACTTAAATAAATCATCATTAGTACGCTCTTGATTACCACTACCATAGCCATTATCCAGACCCGCCACACCGCCTGCATCACCGATAAGATCACCTAATTGGTGTCCATTATGACCACCAATAATGATTACATCACCGCCACCATCTAGTGTTTCAAAAGTATCAGTAATATTAAATACAGTATTTAAAGCATCTGAATCAATTGGCTTGGCCTCATTATCAGTACTTCCATCACCTACATGCGAAAAGAAAAGAGCATTCATGTCTGTATTAAACTGCCTAGAAGTATCATGACCAGAGATTTCTGTCTTATCTATAATTTCCTTAGCTTGAAATATAAGATCTAAGCCAGTTTCACGATTTACATCATATACCCCAGTAATATCTAAGAGATTATCTCCAATCTCTAAACGGGTTTCCTCATCTTGTGATTGAGCTAAAATATACTGCCCAGCTATGATAATAGCTCTAGGGTCGTATTCATTCAAATCACCTTTTTTATAAGAGTTTAAAAACTTTTCTTCTTGAAGGCTTATGAAATCATTAGTCGCAGTCACGTTAGTAGCAGGACTATTAAGAGTCGCTACCGTATTAGTTTCTAAATCTACTTCGCTAGAACCTAATTCTGATCTTAGATCATCAACTCTATTTCTATTAATACTTAAATCTGCTTCTGCAAGATCTGCCTGAACGTTTCCAGTATTTGACGATATTCCCGCTAAATTATTTACATTATTAGTAGTATTTACCGACAAGATCAGACCCTCTGCTTAGGAATTAACATTTTTGGGTTAAGAAACTTTTAACTTGAAGAATAATTAAAACTATGAAAAAAAATTATCTTAATTATGTTGAAAAAAATATTAATGGCAAATTTTTTGTTTGTTTTAAAAGATATAA
>DAISHM010000212.1:1992-3472 GCA_036822535.1 Candidatus Caenarcanales bacterium | reverse complement strand
TGCTGGTTTTTTAGTTTTCTTAGTAGCCTTACCTCTATCTTTAGGTATTTCTATGGCGACTGGTACCGATGCCGCAGCAGGTATAGTCTCTGCCATTATCGGAGGCATAGTAGTAGGCTATCTTTCTGGCTGCCCTTTACAGGTTAGCGGCCCTGCCGCAGGTTTAATTACCGTTATAATGGATTGTATTAGAGATAATGGCATTCATAGCTTAGCTACCGTAGTTTTTCTCGCTGGTTTAATCCAAATCATTTTTGCTTACTTTAAGATCGGACAAATATTTAGAGCAGTCGCACCTGCAATTATTCAGGGTATGCTCAGCGGCATAGGTATAGTAATTCTAGCGAGTCAATTTCACATTATGGTAGATGACTTACCCCGTGCAGATACCATACAGAACTTAATTTCTATCCCTGAATCTATCTGGAAAGGCCTAGTACCACTAGATGGTAGCTATCACCATATTGCAGCTTTAATCGGCTCTCAGACTATAGTAATTATTCTCATCCTAAATTATCTACCTAGGAAATTTAAGTTAATCCCACCTAGCTTAATTGCAGTAGCTTCAGCGATATTAATCGCAAATTCCTGCAATTTCCCGATAAATTACATTAAAGTCCCAGAGAATGTTTTAGCTGATTTAGATTTTCTTTTTCGTGATTTCCAAATATCTAGATTTTTTGACAGCTCTATACTTTTAACCTCACTCATTATGGCTTTCGTCGCTAGTGCAGAGACTATGCTCACTGCTACAGCTGTGGATCAAATGCATGATGGTAAACGCACCCGCTATAATAAAGAAATTTTCGCCCAAGGCTTAGGTAATCTTCTCTGTGGCTTAATCGGTGCTTTACCTGTCTCTGGGGTTATAGTCAGAAGTGCTACCAATGTGCAGGCTGGAGCTAAAACCCGTTTATCAACTATGATTCACGGTTTATTTTTATTAATTTTCCTTTTAGTCTTTCCTTCTTTTATTCGGCTGATACCGAGTTCAGCATTAGCCGCAGTTTTGGTTTATACAGGCTATAATTTAATTAATTTTAAAGCAATCATAAATCTTCTAAACTTCGGTAAAGCAGAGCTTTTCATATATTTCCTAACGGTAATTTGCATAGTAAATTTCGGTCTCCTTGAAGGAATTTTAGGAGGTTTAATTGCAGCAGTAATTAAATTATTACACCAAACCACGTATCTAGAGGTTAGAACAGAAAAGCTAAACGACTATGAATACGGTGAGCATATTAAAGTAGATATTAGAGGAGCAGCTAATTTTATGAGCTTACCTAGCCTAGCAGAGGAATTTGAGCACATAGAAGAGAATAAAAAAATTGTAATTTACTTTGATAAATTAAATTATATAGATCACGCGTGCCTCGATTACATCATAAACTGGGAACAGCAGTATGAGAGCCTCGGCGGCAGAGTATACCTAAAGCTAAACACTCTACCTGAAAGACTCTCAGAATACGAAAGATCAGTA
>DAISHM010000212.1:0-1982 GCA_036822535.1 Candidatus Caenarcanales bacterium | reverse complement strand
CAGATCAGAGAAGAAAGGATGCATGCACACGAGTAAAGAAAAGCAGGGTATCTACTAGTCTTCTCCCGCTTCACTTCTAAGTTTATTTATATCTGATTCTAAAGAAATAATCTGAGATAATATCGAATCTTTAGTAGAAATTAAGGTCGAACTGTCTTCTTTTCCTTCATCTTCTACATTAGCCTTATTTTCTGAAGCAGGCTCTGAATCCTTAATTTCGACTTTATTCTCTAATTCTAAATTAGTTTCATCTGGTGTAATCACCTCTTCAATACTAGACTCTAAACTATTCAGGTCACTTTCTGCAATCTGCTTTTCAGACTCGGTCTCTTCTAATTTAGTCTTTAAAAACTCTCTACGAAAAGCTTCTGCCTTTTCTTCTTCCTCAAGCTTCTTAGCATCTTCTTCGGCAGTAGCTGCAATATCTTCTGGATTAATATTCGCAGTAGAAAGATCTACCACTCTAGTCTCTGCCATCTTCTCAGCATCTGCCGCTGCCTGCGATCCTATTCTTGAACGATTAGTTTCGCCAGCTAAACTATCATCTGTAACGAAGAAAGCACTAGTACTATTAAGAGTCTTTTCCTCGCCATTCTCAATTCTTGTAAAAGTACTCTTTAAGCCTATATCATTACCATGCATATCGAACTCACTACCCTGAGTCCCAGTATACTTAAGGGAAATAGAAGTAACCCCTAATTCCTCTAAACCTTTAAGCTCTCCTTCATCAGTTTCACCATCACCATCTTTATCTGCCCAAAGCTGAAGTTCTTTATAAACATCATCATTAGCATCTATAAGACCATCAGCATTAGAATCATGCTTAGCTAACTCTTCATAACCATTTTTAGCACCGTTTTGATCACCGAAAAGCTCTTTCCCTGAGTCTATTTCACCATTATCATTTTTATCTAAAACTAAGAAAGCGTCATCAAAGCCATTAGTGCGATCTCTTTCTACCCAGGAGCTTTGCTCCTCAGTACCATCACCATTTACATCAAAACTAGTTCCCCTTGCATGAGACGTTAATTTAATACCATCACCTTCTAAATCTAAAATCAAAGGATCAGAAGGACGTGGCGGTGGTGGTGGTGGTGGCAGAAAATTCTCAAACTCTGGACTATCCCACTTAGCGACTCCTCGACCTTTTACATAAAATTCGTCCCAAAATGCTAATGCTTCTGGCGGTGGCGGAGTGTCACCGACTATTTCATATTCAAAAGACGCACTAGAATTATTAGTAGAAGTCCTATTATCGTTAGTTCTATAAATAGTACCTGAAGCCATAGCAGCCCCACCTTCATTATAATCACCGAGACCCAAGCTACCTCTTAAATCATCAATTCTATTCCTAGTATTTCCTGTATCCAGCTCAGCATCAGTATCTGCCTCATTAGTAGAATCCAACGCGTTTGAATTATTTACTATATTAGAATTAGAGTTAATATTTAAATTCATGCTAAAATCTCCCTTGCGAAGGCTATCACAAGGGTTAATAACTTATTTAAATTAAAAATTAGTTAAAGCTTTATATCTCTATCTAAAGTAAAACAAGCCTTAGGTACGTTCATTACAGTAGGATGATAATTTCCATGTCCCCAGAAACCATCTTCACCGAAAGCCTCACCATGATCAGCAGTTAATATCACAAGAGTGTTTGAAGGAAGATTATTAAAGAGTTCTGGCAGTTTAGAATCACAATATTCAGCAGCCTTTATTTGAGCAGCATGCAGTTTTTTCCCTCTATTCATCAGCTCTTCAGAGTTTTCTTGTGGTGGAAATTTTATCTCACCTCTCGCTTTAATACCATATTCCTCTCTATCCTCACCATAGTGCATATAAGGAGAGTGAGTCTCTATAAGGTTCATGAATGCAAAAAATGGTCTTTCCTTAGCATTTAAACTTAGTTTTTCAGTAATAAAACTTATCTGTTCGGGAAAGGATTGAGCTCTTTTAAACTGAAAATCTTGAAAGTTTTTTAC
>DAISHM010000211.1:0-3472 GCA_036822535.1 Candidatus Caenarcanales bacterium | reverse complement strand
TATTCTGTGCTAAGAACTTTAGCTGCAAGCTTACCCGTATAATTTAAGCGTTTTAATTTACATTTAATCTCTATAAAATCCGCTTCAGAATTACGAATTACAGCAGAAACGTTTTTAGTATTTAGAAGATTAGCAGTACTAGTTCTCAGCGAGATATTAATTAAAGAGCCTTGAGAATTTACACTTTTAAAGAAAGTCGGGCGATTAATACTAATCTCTTTATCTAATTCACAATACTTACGTGGCTCTAAACCTAACTTAATGCTAATCGCAGAGAGTCTTTCTAAATTAGCTCCACTAATCTTAATCGTAAAATCATCAGCCAAAACTTTATTAGATAAGAGACCTAATGCTAAAAAGATAAATAAAATTAAATAGCGGAAATTAAGCATATTGTTCACTGAGTTTCGCTGCTAATAAAGAATTTAGATGATGCCCACCTTGATTGCTAATCAATTGCATTTTAAATCTTAAAGGATTAATACCAGCTAAAAGCAAATCACCGATTAGATCTAAGACCTTATGACGACTAGGCTCATCGGTAAAACGCAGTGGCATAGTAAAGTCTGTATCAGTAATCCCTACTATCCAGTCACTAAGAGCGAGTATTTGATTCTCAGCTTCGGTACTAAAAGTGCGAGCATTCGCGATCTCTTCGGCTAGAGAATTAGCTAAAGTCCAAGTAAATGACTGCTCCCCTATCTTAGGATGAGCCCAATTCATTTGATAAGTAGCATTAAAATTGGTATCTATTGGGATAGCTTTAATAAATTTATGTGGCTGCTGACTATCTCTGATAATTATCTCTTCTTTAAGATTCACATCAGAGCTTAAAATCGGTTCAGAGAAAGGCGTATCTTTAAATAAGCTTAGCCACAGATTAGCAGAACCATCTCCAAATGGGAGTTCTTCTTGATCTAAAAATACATCTATATCTTTTACATTTAGTAAAGCACAAGCCGCCAAAAAATGTTCAGTGAGACAGATAGAAGATTTTCCATTACTGAGTACCGTGTTTCTCTGTGTGCTAGATATCTGTGAAACATGGGCGATAACCGCATCTTCATTATCGTTTAGCGAAAGTCCAGTCTCGATACTTTCGGGGAAATTTCCTAAATCCTCTCTAACAAAAAAACGAATACCTTTTCCTGTATTTTTTATGATTTTAGCCGTGACCTCAGCTCTACTAATAAGCCCCTTGGCTTTAATCTCCAAAATCTTAAAAGACGCATCAGTTAAGCTCATTTTTAAAATTATATAATGCTCTTAAAAAATTATTCTTTTTTATAAAATCGCTTAAAAGTAGAGCCTTAAAAGTGTTAAAATCTTAGCTTGCGTGGCTGGGTAGCTCAGTTGGCTAGAGCAGAGGATTCATACCCCTCAGGTCGGCGGTTCGATTCCGCCCACAGCTACCAGATTATAAAGGGTTATTTTTAATTGAAGAATAATTTCTGGGAAACTCTTTTCTAGTATTTTTCTCTTTTTTAAATACTAAAACCTCTCGCTCATTATTAAAATACTTATGCCTTTTTATAAGACTCATTCCTAATTTTCCTAAAGCAGTTTTAGCTTCATCTAGCTCTGAATTGGCTTGTTTATAGGCTAAAAAATATCCACCCTTCTTAATTAAAGGCGTGCAGAGTTCTAAAATTATACGTAAATGCGCTACCGAGCGGCATAGAGCTATATCATAGTATTCTCTCTGGGATTGCTTTTCACTCACAGATTCTTTTTTAGGCTTAATGGTTACGAATTCAGAGCCTAATTCCTCTGCTCTTCTTGCTAGAGTATTTAGTTTACTCAAGCCGAGAGAGTTTTTCACTATTTCAATAAACTTTAGTTTTTTAGCAGTAGAGTCTAAAGCCGTAAATTCTATATTCAGACACTCTCTATCTGCGACTATTGCTAAAGGTAAAGTAGGAAAACCTCCTCCAGTACCTACATCTATTATTTTCAGCATAGTATAGACGTGCATTCGCTCGTCTAAACGCCTCTCAGCTTGCAGCCGAGTTCCAATCTCTGTGTTTAAATCTAAAATTAATTCATAAGCAGCGAGTGAATCTTCAAAATGCTTTCTATACACATCCTCTTTAATACTAATCGCAGAGATATTAGTATGAGCTGTAAATTCAGTGTACAGCTCAAAAAGCTGCTGAAAATCACTCGTATATTTTTCTATTAGTGCCTTACTATCCAAGATAAACCATAGTGCAGATTAAGTCGCTGATTATAACCGTAATAAAGCCAACTATTACCGTAGTCGTAGTCGCAGTACCTACCTCTCTAGCACCACCTTTAGAGACATTCATGCCAATAGTTGCTGAGATAATAACTATTAGACAAGTAAATATAAGTGATTTAGTTAAACACAAGAGTATATCACTTATATGAAAAAAGCTGATTATGCCAGATTGAAAACTGCTCCATACCAGACCTTCATTAAGCCATACAGTAAGAAAAGTACTATAAGTCCCAGACATTACAGCAAGCCAAAATACTAAAGGAGCTAAAACTACCCCTGCAATTAAAGCTGGTAAAACTAAATAGTAAATGGGATTTATTTTTAATATTTTTAGAGCATCTAATTGCTCAGTAATTTGCATATTAGCTATCTCAGCGGTAATCGCTGTGCCGTACTGTGTAGCTATCATAAAGCCACCCATAATAGGGACTAATTCACGGCTCATAGTCAGAATAGACAATATACCTAATTTAGCTCCTACTCCCTTACTCACGAACTGCGGGCCTAACTGCACTCCGATTACCACCCCTAAAGCAATAGCAATAACTATAGTAGGTAAAGTGACCGAACTGATAAATCTTGCGGCGTAACTTACTAAATTAGGGAAAAAAATTCTAGCAGTAAGTAAATATTCTAAAGAGTGAATAAAATTTACTATCAGCTTAGCGAAAACAGCTAAAGCTGAAGATACGGTGTTAAATGCTCTTTTAAGATCCGACTGCATTTATGCTTGATTATAATGCATAGCAGGCTCATATTAGAGATAGATGGCAAAATGCCAGAAATAGCACTAGGAAATCTGCATACTTAAAGCAAATTTATTAAGTTTCAATTCAATCTGTAGATTAGATGCCGTTTTAAAATTAATAAAGCTAGTATCTTTGCTATTAGTGCGAATTGAAATATTTTTCACATAGTCTTTATGTAAAAATTTCAAATATTTATTATCACGACTATTTACTAATCTTACGAAGTCCTCAAAATTAATGTGATTGCGCTCTAAGCAATCCATGACCATGTTATAGTGTTCTGGATTAATTTTATCCTTAATAAAGCATTTCCAAATCTCAGCATCAAAAGCTATAGATTTAAGAGAATTTCTTACAGATTTATTATTTGATTTCAAAGAACGGTTAATAATCAGCTTTTTAGACTTTTCATTTTGTGTTACCGTGTAAAATCGTTCATTACTCTCTTTAGCTTTACTTAAATCAAAAATAAAAAACTGTT
>DAISHM010000210.1:0-3475 GCA_036822535.1 Candidatus Caenarcanales bacterium | reverse complement strand
CGAGTAGAGCAAAATCAATTGCATCAATGGATGTACCAGTATTAACTCCTAGAACTTTCATTTACTTAGCAGCTGCACATCCGCGAGGCTTGCGGCGGTTTATTTCAGCAGCTAATAATTATACAGCACGAGCTAGGCTAGCAGTAAGTTTAGATACAGCCTTAGCTAATACTTAAAAAATTTCCTAAAAGCTTATGCCCATACTCAGAAAGTATAGATTCTGGATGATATTGCACCCCTAATAAATTCTTATAATCTTGATGCGTGATCGCCATTACTAAAGAATCTTCTGTCATCGCTAAAATCTTTAGTGCTGTGCCTTCCATACTTTTTTTATCAATAATCAAAGAATGATAGCGAGTAGCAGTAAAGCTTTCTGGTATATCTTTAAAAAGCTCAGATTCATTATTATGCTTAATTACACTGATTTTCCCATGCATTAAATACGGTGCTTTTACGACATTTGCTCCGAAGACCTCTCCAATAGCCTGATGCCCTAAGCAAACTCCTAGTATCGGTAATCTACCCGCAAATTTCCTGATAGATTGAATACTCAATTTAGAATCAGCAGGCTTACCTGGTCCTGGAGAGATTAAGAGATGAGTAATACCCTGAGATTCAATCATAGCTTCTAATTCATCTAAGTTCATCTGATCATTTCTAATAATCTCTACCCATGCCCCTAGTTCACCTAAGTACTGGACTAGGTTATAAGTAAAACTATCATAATTATCAATGACAAGAACTTTAGCAGACATAAATTTTAAATTTAGCAAATATCAATTTACGAGAAAATTCTTTTTTGCTTGTTTCTTCAATACCTGCACCGTATCAGGGAAATAATTATAAAGACTCGAGTCTAGATTTATCTTTGCGATAAAGGCTTTAGAAAGAGTCTCTAAATTATTGAAATCTATAGATAATTGTGAAAAAGCTAAGTCTAGCAATAAATCCTGCCTATACGATAAAAAAGTCAGCATAGCTGCATCATCTTAATCTAAGATGATTTTTAATAAATTATAGTGAGTTAAAAATTTTACAGTTTCAGGACTAAAATCTTGCAGAAGCTCGGAATCCAGAGGCTTTAATAAATCTAAGTTTTCAAATAAAATACCTGCATCTTCATCTTTAGGCTTATCATCGATTTTATTTTTAAATATATGAATAAACCTATTTTCTTTAGCTATTTCCAAAAAGTCTAATAAAAGCACTTGAGCAGATTCTTCACTTAAAACGGATTTCATATCAAAAATACGAAATCTATCAGGAAATTCATTTTCAAGGGCATAGGCTTCTCTATAATAATCATCGTAATAAGCTGCTATCGCTTCTTTTTTATCTAAATCATACTTAGGGAAAGACTTCCCTAAAGCATCATTCTTCAGATAAAGTCCAGAACTAAAAGATAAGTGATTTTCATTAGACCAGAGATTATAATTCTTTTGATTATTTAGCCAAGATTTTATAGTTTCATCTCTATCACGCTTTAAACCAAAGACCTTAACAGTAAATGGCTTTTGCATAAGGGTTCTTACATAATTCAATAAAGAAAAATTAACTTCAGCGACTATAGGATAATCACTAGTAGAGTCTTTCAGCATAATATCCGTCAATTCTGTTAATTTAGATAAATCAAAATCCCAGGGCATTAATAAACGTTCGTGTAAAGCATTTATTTTCTGTAAATTCAGAAAAGTAGCTAAAGCCTGTGTACCACAGCGCCCCGTCCCTATACCAAAAATCAATTTAAGCATTTATTCATTACTATAAGGCAATCTCGTGTAATTTATAAACAGGCCCCTCTGTGCAAACCCGAGAATAAGCTTTATCCCTCTTAAAATCTTCTGCATAATTACACACACAAGCAAGGCAAGCACCAACACCACAACCCATCCTCTCTTCTAAAGACATATAAGCAGCCTTATCAGCTTTTACATTTAACTGTAAAGCTTTAAGCATAGCTTTAGGCCCGCAGCTATAAAGTAAATCATAATCAGTATCTGCGATCTGTTTTAAAACATCAGTAACAAAGCCTTTCTCCCCATAAGTACCATCTACAGTACTTATATAAGTCTTTCCTAGATTAGAAAATTCTGCTTCATAAAAAATATCTTTTTTGGAATTAAAACCTAGAATAGAGATTATTTTAAAATTCATAGCTTTAAGTTTTCTGCCTAAATAATATAAAGGAGGGACTCCTATGCCGCCCCCTACCAATAAAACCACCCCAGGGGCGTGTAGCGGAACTCCAATTTCTACATTTTCGCCCACCCTAAAATTAATTTCAAAATGATTGCCAAGTGGCGCTAAAATATCTAAACGCTCTCCAGCTTTAAATTCACTTAAGAGTGAAGTACCATGCCCTTCTTTACGATAAATTACTGTAAGACGAGACTCATCATCACTAATATCACAGATACTCATAGGTCTTCTTAGAAGGGGATCTATTCCCTTAGAGCATTTTACGTGAAGGAATTTACCTGGCTTAAACTCTTCCTGTGGAAAATTATCTTCCAAAACTAGTTTAAAGATATTATCAGCGATTAAAGTATTTTCTAAGATTACAGGAAATAGTTTTTTCATTTTAAATTAAAAGCCCTTTCTAAAACTGCCATACGCACTGCTACACCATTAGCTACCTGTTTAAAAATTAAAGATCTCTCTGATTCTACTAATTCATCATCAATCTCAACTCCTCGATTAAAAGGAGCCGGGTGCATAATTCGAGCATGAGGCTGCATCAATTGCACTCTAGAACTAGTCAAACCGAACTGTTCTCTATAGTGACCTAGACTAATATTGTGCCTCTCATTCTGAATTCTTAGCAGCATTACTATATCAGCAGAATTAAGAGCAGTTTCTAAATCTAAAACATCCATTTTAAAAGGAAAAGCACTATTATCAGGAATAAAAATATCTGGGCCACATAAGCTCACTTTAGCACCAAAGCGATGTAATGCATGCAGAGAAGATCTCGCTACACGACTATGCTTTACATCACCAATAATACTTACTTTTAATCCCTTAAAAGACCCGAATTCTTCTTTAATAGTCAGCATATCCAGCAAAGCTTGAGTAGGATGCTCACTCATACCAGCCCCTGCATTAATAAGTGAAGTAGTCTTAATTTTATCTGCTATTTCACTTAGCAAATACTCCTCTGAAGACCTCACTATAGCGATACCCACTCCCATAGACTCTAAAGTGCGTATAGTATCGTAAAAGGTTTCACCTTTCTGAGCACTAGAGCTTTTATAATCGAAATTCAGAACATGAAGATTTAATTTCTTAGCAGCCACTTCGAAGGAAAACCTAGTCCTGGTACTAGGTTCAAAAAAAAGATTACAGACTATTGGCTTACTAAGCGACTTTAACGACTCTGGCAATTCATGATCTTTTTGTGATGCCCAAAAGACTGCCCTCTCTAAAATATCAAGAATTTCTTTTTCAGAAAGTTCAGCGAGAGAAATTAAAT
>DAISHM010000209.1:0-3483 GCA_036822535.1 Candidatus Caenarcanales bacterium | reverse complement strand
AGAAAATCTATATCATTTAAATACCTTTAATGATGAGTTTTCTGGGGAGCTAACCCGAATTTTATTTATCAGAGAACAGCTAAAACCATTATTCAATAGTTATCTCAGCTTAAATAAACTGATTAAAAAGCACTTAATAAATTTAAAAGACTATCGTATTATTGATAAAACTCCACCTAATGTATTTCGTGTACCCTTTATAGATATTCTTTTTCCTGTTGCGAAATATATATTTTAATCTAGTTATGCTAAGACTAATATAAGTTCGCTTATAGATGCTTGGCTATCAGAGGGAAATCTATTTAGTTTTAAATTTAGAGAATTTTATGAATATAATTCTAGACTTAATATAGAAGGCTACTCTGGTAAAGTCTGGAAATTTTTAAATCCACCAGGCTGGGAAGATTATTTGAGTGGAAAAAGTATAGAAGAAGTCTGCGCTTTCCAATGGCTTTCAGCCAACGAGCATGCTTTAAATGCATTCTCAGAAATGCCCTCAGAAAAATATTTACATGTACGTTATGAAGATCTTCTCGCTGATCGCTTTAATGGAATTCAATCCCTCTGTGACTTCTGTGAGATAGAATTTTCTAAAGAAATTAAAGATATGATAGATAAAGATCCTAAAGTATCTGTAGTCTCCTTACCTAGTAAAGACAAATGGCTTAAAAATAAAGAGCGCATAGAAAATATTTTAGGAACAGTAGAAGATATGCAGAAAAGATTGGGGTATTTAGAAGTTTCCCCAATTAGCTACTAGCCAAAATCTTATCTAAACAGTCATTAACTAATTGTGGAGCAGCTTTACCTTGGGTAATCTTCATTACCTGTCCGACAAAGAAACCCTTAATCTTAAGATTACCTTGTTTAAACTGCTCTAATTGAGCGGGATTAGCCTTAATAATATCTAAAATAATTGCTTCAATCTTCGCTGGATCTGCGATCTGAGCTAAGCCCTCTTTCTCCACTATCGCTTTAGCAGAACCGCCATGCTCTAGTAAAGCATTAATAATGCTAGTTTTAGCAATATTATCAGAGATAGTGCCATCTTTAATGAGTTCCATCATCTCACAGAGATTAGCAGCACTGAGTTTAGTGTCTGTAATAGACAGTTCTTCTGCATTTAAATAAGCTGCGACCGAGCCAGTTAGCCAGTTTGCAGTCTTCACAGATTCTGCACCTAAACTAATACATTCTTCAAAGAGCTTAGCTAAAGCAAAGTCATCACTAATAATAGTCGCAGCTTCTTCACTAATAGCGAATTCAGCCACATATCTAAGCCTTTTCTGACTAGGTAATTCTGGTAACTCTTCTTTAGTCTTAGCGATAAAATCTAAGTCTATATTCAAAGGCACTAAATCAGGCTCAGGGAAATATCTATAATCATGAGCATCTTCTTTACTTCTCATAGAGAAGGTCTTACCAGAGTTTTCTTCAAAAAGTCTAGTCTCCTGTACTACCTTTTCACCAGCATCTAATAATTGAGCCTGTCTTTTATACTCATATTCTATAGCCCTCGCAATAGATCTAAAACTATTTACGTTCTTAATCTCTGCACGAGTACCGTAAGGCTCACCTTCTTTATTTAAGCTAATATTTATGTCACATCTTAAAGAACCTTCCTGCATATTTCCATCGCAAACATCTATTGCCATCAAAATCTTACGCAATTCTTTTACATAAGCTACGGCCTCATCACCGCTACGTATATCTGGCGCTGAAACTATCTCAATAAGTGGTGTTCCTGCTCTATTTAAATCGACTAGACTATAATCTGAGCCATGAAGACGATCTGCACTATTTTCTGAAGCGTGTACTAATTTACCAGCATCCTCTTCCATGTGAATACGAATAATACCAATATCTTTATCGAATATTTTCAATTTCCCATTAGAGCAAAGAGGTTTATCAAACTGACTAATCTGGTAGCCCTTCGGTAAATCAGGATAAAAATACTGCTTACGATCAAATTTACAATTAGGGTCTATCTTACAATCTAAGGCGAGACCAGCTTTCACCGCAAGATCTACAGCCTTTTTATTTAAGACGGGTAAAACCCCAGGATAACCCATGCAGACAGGACAGGTATTCTGATTAGGCTTAGCTCCAAATTTAGTAGAGCAGCCACAAAAAAGCTTAGTCTCGGTTTTAATCTGGGCATGAACTTCAAGTCCAATTACCATTTGATATTTAGTTTGAGTAGGCATCAGTTCTGATTTTAACACGGGACTAGATGTACCAATAATTCGATTAAGAACTTCTTAGAAATATTTCTTTAGAAATAATCAAACGCTGAATCTGAGAAGTCCCTTCATATATCTGATAAATCTTAGCATCACGCATCAGTTTCTCTACTGGATACTCTTTAGAATATCCATAACCACCATAGACCTGCACTGCATTAGTAGCAGACTTCATCGCAGCGTCAGCAGCAAAAGCTTTAGCAAAAGAAGCAAACTTAGTATTTCTCTCACCTTTATCTATCATCCAAGCTGATTTCCAAGTCAATAACTGAGCAGCTTCATGCTCCATAGCCATCTCGGCGATCATAAAACTAACAGCTTCGTGCATAGCAATAGGAACCCCAAAGGAAGTCCTTTCTGTAGCATACTTCATAGAATAGTCTCTAGCAGCTTTAATAATACCTACGGCTCCAGCAGCGACACCAGGTCTAGTCCTATCGAAAGCTTTCATCGAAATTTTAAAACCATCTCCCTCAGCACCTAATAAATATTTAGCTGGTATTTTTACATCTTTAAAAGTCACAGAATGAGTACTACTAGCCCTCTGCCCCATCATGTCTTCTTTCTTATTTACAGTCACTCCAGGACTATCAGCAGGTACGACAAAAGAAGATAAACCTTTATGCCCTAAACTAGCATCAGTCTGAGCTAAAACATAAAACCATTTCGCATACTTAGCACCAGTAATCCACTGTTTATTACCATTAATGATATATTCATCCCCTACTATTTTAGCAGTAGTCTGCACTCCAGCGACATCAGAACCAGCATTCGGCTCAGTGACACAGTAAGAAGCGAAACGTACTTCTTCCATCATCGGTGCGAGAAACTCTTTATTAACCTCTTTGTTATCGACGACTATCAGTGGCGCAGCAGCTAGCATATTAGCTCCTAAAGCCGTAGCGATTCCAGTACAAGCTGCACCCAGCTCTTCTGCGATTATACACTCTTCTAAAATTCCTAAATCCAGCCCACCGACATACTCTGGGAAACCAGGATTCATTAAACCTACCTCAAAGGCTTTCTGGGCTATCTCTAGAGGAAACTTCGACTCTCTATCATGATGCTCTGCCTGTGGCAGTATTTCTTTTCTTGCAAAATCACTTGCTAATTTTTGCAGCTCTTTCTGCGTATCATTTAGCTCAAAATCAATAACCATATATAGATTTTATTCCACACTAGATAATTTGCAAACTATTATTCTAGATAAGCCCCGTTTTTGGTATACAATGTTACCCTG
>DAISHM010000208.1:0-3511 GCA_036822535.1 Candidatus Caenarcanales bacterium | reverse complement strand
GATCGGAGTTTATACAGGCTTTCCTTTCGGTCATTATCATTATGGTGATAATTTAGGTTTTAAGGTTTTAGACATTCCTTTAATAATAGGTCTGAACTGGCTATTACTTCTCTGTGTAAGTGAGAAAATTTCAAACAATTCTCTGATTACAGCCAGCATAATGGTTTTCATTGATATATTAATTGAACAGCACGCAGACACGCTTGGTTACTGGTTTTGGCAGGACGGTACAATCCCTCTGAGTAATTACATAGCCTGGTTTTTTATCAGTCTCGCTGCTAGCTTAGCTTTAAAGGCTTTAGATCTAGAAATTAATATTTCTCGATTCCAAGCGTTTACATATATTCTAGTCTTAAGCAGCTTTTTCTATTTTATGACAGGCAGTGGTAGGTAAATCTTCTTTCCCGTTCTATAAAAAGCCTTCACTCGGGAGTCTGAGGATTTACCACCTATCACTTTATAAGAAGCAAGTTCTGGATCTTTCAGGAATGTCTCTAGCTAAGGATCTGTTTTTACTGCACGCTGATAAAACTCTTTAGATAAAGCTGGATTAGAGGGCTGATGAGCTAAAGCTGCTAATATAAACCAATACCCATCATCAGCAGAATGCTTTATCGCAAAATCAATTGATTGCTTCGCTTCAGCGTGATGATTATTAGCTAGCTGTACTGCTGCTAAGCAGCCGTGCATATAAGGCACTCTAGGAGCATATTTAACTGCATTTAATAAATCTTTCTCGCTGAGCTTAACATCCTCAGATAATTTATCTAAACCTCTGACTAAATAATAAAGTGGATGCATAGAATCATATTTAATAGCTTTATCTAAATCATCTCTATCATAGTGATAATGCCCGACTAAACTAAAGAAAAAGCTATAAGAACAAATACAGAATAAACTAATAAAGGCAAGCCTCATCAATAAAGGGTTTTCTATTTTTTTAAATAAAAAATTACTGCAATTTTTCAGTAATAAAAAAGATGTAGATGGATTAGGAATATAAGCTAAAGGCAAAACAATTAAGCCCATCAATAAAAATTGATTAAAAGACTGTAAATTACTATCTGCGATACTCACCAAAGCTAAACAGGGAATAGCCTCAGGCACTCTAGTAGCGACTAAATAAAAAAGCGAAGCTACTAAAATTAAACCTAAAATACCTAATTCAAAAGAATAATGTAGAAAAAGATTATGGGCATGATTAATCTGCTCCCCACCATGAGAACCCAGTCCCTGAGCTAAATGACGGTAAGGCGGGAAATCTAAAACGAAGCTACCAAAACCATGACCAAATAAAGGTTTCTCCACAAAAGCATTTAAAACACTCTGCCAGATAGCTAAACGTGGCTTAATAGATGTCTGTAAAAAATGATAGATTTTTTCCTTAAATAAAAAACTAAAAGCAATAGTAATAAAACCCAGTAAATAAACGAATCTTGAGTTTAGATACTCTTTAAAACTCAGTAACTGAGCAAGTAAATTAATTTTCTTATTAGAAAAGAAAAGCATAATCAGAAAAGCTAAATAAATAAAAGTACCTAAACTAAGTCCTAAAAACTTTCTTTGAAGCTTTAAAGATAATCTAGGATCTAGTTTCACCGAAATAATTAAAAATACAGCTAACCACATCAATAGTGAACCCAGCTCTGAGAAAGAATACTTTAAAAGATCACTAATACTAATTAATAAAAATACAGATAATAATATATAAAAGCGTTTCTGCGACTCTAAATTGAGCCAGAGCTTAGACATACCGAAGCTCATTAGCCCAGCGGCTAAAAGCAAATACTCTAAACTTAAGCGAGGATTAGTTGCAAAAAAATAAGTAATTATGAGTAGAACCCAGAATATATAAAAACGAGATAAATTTTTCAAATTTGCTAAAGCAAAAAGGCAGCTTAGAGCATGAGTCTGCCACATACTCATCCCAATAGGTGAACAGATGATGAAGACTAAAAAAAATATAATTAGGCTAAGCATTAGTTTTACTATATCAAGCTAGTAAACTTTTATTTGAATCACTAAAAAGCTACTAGTCCTAATGAACTTTTCCTAGAGTGTTTTTAACAGATGCTTCCAAAATATCTGAAACAAATTTATTAACATTAACATCTTTTTCTGCTGCCATAATGCTGATTTGGCGATGAATTTCAGGTTTTATTCTTATATTAAAAGAACCCTTAAACATTTTTTCAGGCTTACGCCCCTGAGCTTCACAGATTTCTAAGTAGTCATCGACTGCTTCATGAAAGGCTTTTTTTAGTGATTTCACATCTGTACCTTCGTAAGTAATTAAGGCTTTAATAAATTCGATTTTACCGTAAAAAACTTCGTCCTCTTCGCTGAAATTTACTGAACCAAAGTAATCTTTGTAAGTCATGTGATTTTTCATATTAAGTTTTCCTTTTCAAGCATGTTTCGTAAGTCCCTAATTACATAAGATTTAATGATTTTACTTGGATGTGGTTCATGGAGACTGATTGGTGCGAACTCAGGGTTTTTATGTAAGTAGCGTCGCCTTGATCCTCCAGTTTTTCCTGTTTTCTGTTCTTGATAGCCAAGATGATTTAGCATGCTAGTTAGCTCATCCCAAGTAAAATCCTTGGGATTAGATTTGAATTTATCAATGATTTTTTGCTTTTTGCTCAATAAATTTAATTTTACCAAGAATTTAGCACATACTGCAACTAGATCTAGTTACAGTATGTGCTAATGATTTTAAGAGATAGTTAAATAACCGTGCATTAAACAGCACTGTATAAATTCAAGAAAAGAACTTAAACATCATCGTCATCATCAGTAGAATCTTCCTGAACGAACTTAATAACAAATCTGCCTCTAGCTAAATTTCTTTTAGCACCTAGACCCTCTTCGCCTTCTACTCTAACTAAATCACCTCTCACGGTAACTTCATTCGGCTTACGAGCAGTTCTCACAGCAGCTACTCTAGCTGTTTTAAATTTTAAAGTGACATTTTCTATACTTTCTACACTACCAATACTTTTAGTTTTAAATTTTAAACCCTTAGCTTTAAGCGCTTCTACTACTGAATCAGAGAAAGAACCTACTATAGAATCTACAGATTTTAATGTTACTGCAAGCCTTTTACGTCCTTTAGAGAACTCAGTATTAAAGAGATCACTTACCGCAGAGCTCACTATATTAGAGAGAAGAAAAGAATATTTTTTTTCAGCATCTACATCTTCTTCTAGAACTATGTCCTCAGATGAATCTTCATCTACATCACCCTCTAATTTAACTAGCTTAGATGGTTTAGTAGATTTATCTCTACCTGCATAAAAGGCATCCACTCTAGGAGAAATACTTGAGTTAAACGGTGTAAGTATAAAATTGGCATTCACATCATAAGAAGCCATACTAGGATTAAGTCCTAGAACAAAAGATACTATTAATAAAAAACAAAAAATCCCTCAACGCATAAATAAGTCTCCCAAGCTTTTCTACCCAGAGACCTATCCTGCGTATCTAAAAAAAATATAATTAAATTTTT
>DAISHM010000207.1:0-3525 GCA_036822535.1 Candidatus Caenarcanales bacterium | reverse complement strand
AAGAGGAGGGGGGCTTTTATAGTGTGAAACTATTTCACTAAGCGAAAATGGCAGAAGATTAACTATCGCAGTTCTTCCAGCAAGTGATTGAGAGATACTATCAAGCAAAGCAAAATTTTGACTTCCTGTAAGAATAAACTTTGCCTTAATTTTTTCTTCATCAACAATCGCTTGTATGTAGGAGAGCAATTCTGGAACTCTCTGTACTTCATCCAATACAACTCCCTCCGGGAATTGCTTTAGAAAGCGCGCTGGATCAGCTAGGGCAAACTCTCTTTCATCAAGTCTTTCTAAATTAATATAGGGTTTATGAGGAAATAATTCTTTAACCAAGGTGGTTTTACCTGACTGACGAGGTCCCGTAATAGTGATTACTGGATATATCTTAATTAATTCATTTCTAATAAATTTAGAGATATCTCTTTTCAGAATTTCCATATCATCATAGTACCCAATACTTGGATATTTTGAAACAAACACTTTCAAAATATCCAAGTGCATTGATATTGACATATTAGACTCAATAAAGTTATCATTCATAAATATCTAATTAGTAAAAATAGAATATTGACTTAAGGCGATAGATAAAGCAGCTTAAAGTCAATATTTAAGGAGATGTCTGTTTGGGAATATTTGGTTTCGGTAGTAGTGTTGCAGAAAAGCCTATAAATCAGATAACTACTGGTGAGGTAGGTGGAAACAAAATCCCAGAAAATACGGTTGAAATTACTGAAGATAGGACAGCTGCTAAGTCTGAAATTAAACCCACTGGAAATTTCTTAGGTAAATTACTAGGTAAAAAAGATCCGAATATTTCTTCTGAACCTGAAACTCAAAAGCTCGCGAGTACAGCACAGACTGACAGTACAGAGGAAAGCTCTAAGCAAATAGCAAAAGAAACAGAATCACCTAAATTGCAGGTACTCTCATGGGAAGAGCTTCCTAAAAATCTTCAAGATTCACTAAAGTTTTTGAAAAAGGAAAATCAAGCTAAAATCCAAGCTGTAGAAATTCCATCTGAAGATCCTAATGTAAAAAATTACCAATTAATGTTCACGGGTGAGGCCGCTAAACAGCTTTTTTTAAATTCTTTTGAAAAGATTTTACACACAGCTAATCTTTTTGGGAAATCAGAGATACCAGATCAGGCAGATAAACTGCTAAATGAATCTGGCAGAGAGAAAAATTACTTAGCGAAATCACTAAAGGAAGATCGTCTCTATCTGCAAACACAGTTTGCAGTACCAGCAGAGCCTAAAGAGAAAGCTAAAATTATGGATATTAGTGTAACTGAGTCTCCTTGGAATTTAAAAACCTTATTATCAGAGAGAGAAGATCTCCGCAAAGCGGTGCTAAATGCAAGTAAACAGCTACTTAAAGAGAAGCCAGATATATCTTTTAAAGAAGATTTAGAGAAACTAAACGCCGCTCTAGAGACTAAGGATAAAAAACAAATGCAAGCCGCATTAAAAGAGGTTACTGAGCCATTTGCAAGAACATACTCTTTAGAGACTCTAAAAGTGAATAAGGGTCTTGATCTCGAAACAGGTCTGAAGGATGCCTCTCTAGCCTTGTCCTCACAGGCAGCTACTAAAGATGGTCTAAATGGCACTATTGTTCTAAAAGGTGCAGATGAGTCTGGAATTATCCCAGGCTCAGTCGCCGTTAAAGATTTTAGCTTAGCAGGTAAAGATGGTAAATATAGCGACTCAGCCCTGACTGTTATTCCAGCAGATAAAGAAACTAATATTGCTAAATTAATTTTTTATACACTCCCGACTATGACAGACTTTACTCAATCTGGTAAAAAGCTCGGAAACGAAGGAGTAAAATCTTTAACGGAAGCGATGGTGAAAAGCACTTTAAATGCCGAAGCGCAGTTTAATGCTTCCAAAACCCCGCTAGCAGCTTAAAAGGGTTCCAAGATAAATCTGAACTACCCTGCCTCTCTCTATCTATATTTCTAAATGAATCATCTACTAATGATTTAACTTGATTAATAGCAGCAGTACCACTTAAACGCATCACAGGCCCTGCACTGAGTTCACTTAAAGTCTGCAAAAGAACTAGCCCTTTAAGCTCAGAGACAGGTAAAGTTTGCGGTGATTTAGTGAATATAGAAGTAGTTTTTAAGCTAGGATACTCACGTCCTTCTATTACATGACGAGGGGTTATTTCTATATTTCCATTTATTCTAGTAAAACCTATATGGTTAACGCCTTTTAAAATATCTAAAGATAGTTTTTCCACAGGATCCGCTCGCCAAGGCACCATTAATAAAGTATCTCTTGATAGATTTTTCATAAAAGCATTTACCGCAAAAGGCTGCAAATGATTCATATCTAAATTAGGATCAAAACCATTTGTGATAACTTTATCGAGAAAACTAACTTTATGGTTTTTAATATCCTTTAGATTAATCTGTGAACCCGCGGCAAGCTGTTTAAATAAAGAGCTTTTAGTTTCTCCGAGATCTAATTTCTCAAATACTGCATAGGCTACTGGGTCAAGAAAGTCCTTGGATAAAGAATTATAGATGGGTAATATTTGATAATGATCTGTGCTAAGAGCCTTTTTAAAATGCTCCCAAGGCTCGCCTAGGTTATCTATATCTGCTGCATTCTGACTTTTTTTATAAAACGATTCTAAAGGAGATATAGAAGATATACTCGCCGAGGAGTCATTTTTCAGAAAGCCTAAGAAACCCGTAAAAATACGAGAAAGAAAATTATTGGAGCTTTCATTCTCAGTTAAACTCGCAGCTCTAGGATTAAAAGACTGATCAAAAATACTTAAAGCCTTTCTGCCACTGGTGTTTAAATAATCAGCACCTAAAAAACAAGTCATAAGACCATCTTGACTAAAGAATGCCTCTGAGTGAATCCCTTGCTTAATTGCATTATTTTTAATATTCTGAAAAGCAGAGCTAGAATTCAAATCTTCAGAATTTCTAAAAAAAGCTTCGTTTCGCTGAGTTTGTGGATTGTTAGACGGATTTACACTATTAGAGGATTGCTGCGTTTTTTTAATTCCCTCATTAAAAGCCTGTATTTTAGTATCATCAGGACTAGCTGCGGGTGAAGAGTTAAAAAAATTTTTAACTACAGCATTAAACATTTTTAAATAGTATAACAGGATTTTTAATGCTAAAATCTATATTCGCTAAACTTTATAGCTTAGCTAGAAATGCGGGTGTAGCTCAGTTGGTAGAGCTTCTGCCTTCCAAGCAGACTGTCGCGCGTTCGAGTCGCGTCGCCCGCTCCAATTTAACTCATAAAAAATTACAGGAGAATGTAAAAGCACGTTTTTTAAATATAGAGTGAAGCACATCATTTTTCATCGCTTTCTTAAAAAATTTTTTATACAACATCAAAAATTTCTTGAATCCACCTTGTATAGACAAATCATAATATCTCCCCGATATGATAGAGATTCACCTTGATGAAAATGGCTTGATCACTCATGCTTAATATCTCCCCTTCATCATCTCCATATCTGCCAGTTTCTTTAGCAAGGTGAATCTCC